>DASSMN010000575.1:0-2126 GCA_035688885.1 Gemmatimonadales bacterium | reverse complement strand
ATGGTTGGCGGCCTGCTGGTCACCTCGCGGGACGACCTGGCGGAGCGCATCGGGTTCATCCAGAACGCGGCCGGCGGCGTGCCCGGGCCCATGGACTGCTGGCTCGCCCTGCGGGGAATCAAGACGCTGCCGCTCCGCATGCGGCAGCACGACGCCAACGGCCGGCGCGTGGCGGAGTGGCTGTCCCGTCGCGCGGACGTGAGCCGGCTCTACTATCCCGGCCTGCCTTCGCATCCCCAGCATGAGCTCGCCTGCCGCCAAATGACCGGGTTCGGGGGGATGATCTCGCTCGACCTGGGAGACCCGGCGCGGGCACGCCGGTTCGTCGAAGCCACCAGGATCTTTGCCCTCGCCGAGTCGCTTGGCGGGGTCGAAAGCCTGATCGGGCATCCGGCCAGCATGACCCACGCGTCGGTCCCGGTCGCAATGCGGCAGGAGATGGGGCTGACCGACAGCCTGATCCGGCTCAGCTGCGGGATCGAGGACGGCGAAGACCTGATCGCGGACCTCGACCAGGCATTCGCGGCTAGCCGGCGCTAGTTGTCTCAGAATGAAACCTTGAGCGCCCGACGCCGTAGGGCACCCGTCCCTAACTCGAGCCGGCCATGAGCACGACCCTTCCCGCCCCGCGCCCGCGCCGCACCTTCCCGGAGATCTCGGCGGTCTCCTGGGAGCACCCGGCCGATCGCGCCGCCCTCCAGGCGCTGCGCTCCATCCCTGGGGTGGACGAGGTGATCCGTAAGACCCTCGCGCTGCTCGGCGGCGAGCGGGGCGTCCGGCTCCTGTTCCAGGGCAACGCCGTCCGCGCTGGCGCGACGCAATTTCCCAAGCTCTGGCACCTGCACACGGAAGCGGTGACCACCTTCGATTGGCCCACCGTGCCCGAGCTGTACGTCTCGCAGACGCCATTCTTCAATGCCGGTGCCTACGGCATCGACCAGCCGTTCATAGTGATCCACTCCGCCGCCCTCGAGCTGCTGGACGACGAGGAGCTGCGCGTGCTGCTCTCGCACGAGCTCGGTCACGTGATGAGCGGGCACGCGCTCTACCGGACCATTGCGGCGGTGCTCGCGTTAATCAGCCTGGGGGCGCTGCCCACGCTGGCGGGCCTGGCCGTGCTGCCGATTCGGCTGGCCTTCCTCGAATGGTCGCGCAAGTCCGAGCTGTCGGCCGATCGAGCCGGCCTGCTCGGGGCGCAGGACATCGTGGCCGCCCAGCGGGTGGACATGAAGATGGCCGGCGGCGGCCGGGGCGAGGGCTTCGCGGGTCAGCTCAACGTGGACGCGTTCATGCAGCAGGCGCACGAGTACGCGGCCAGCGGCGAAGGCCTCGACGTGGTCTACAAGGTGCTGAGCACGCTGGCGCTGACTCACCCGATGCACACGGTCCGTGCCGCCGAGCTCCAGCGCTGGGCGGCGGCGGGGGAGTACGACCGCATCGTCCGCGGCGAATACTCCCGCCGTGGCCCCGAGACCACTGACCGACCGCTGGGCGAGGACTTCAGCGCGGCGGGCAACTACTACGCGAGCGAGGCCCGCGAGCTCGCCACCCAGGTCGCCGACGCGGCCAAGCGCGCCGCTGAACGCGCGCGCGACGCGTTCAGGAACGCCCAGAAGTCGTGAGGCTCCTGGTCGTGGGCGGCGGAGGGCGGGAGCACGCGCTGTGCTGGGCCCTTCGCCGCGAGAACCCCGACGCCGATCTCTTCTGCGCGCCGGGCAACCCCGGCATCGCTGAGCTCGCCACCACTCTTCCCATCGCTGCAGACGACCTGGATCGCCTGGCCGACGCCGCTGACATGCACGGCATCGACCTCACCGTGATCGGGCCCGAGGTGCCGCTGGCGCGGGGGCTCGCAGACCGGCTCCGGGCAGAAGGGCGGGCAGTTTTCGGTCCCAGCGCGGCGGCGGCCCAGATCGAGGCCTCCAAGGCGTTCGCCAAGGACGTCATGGCGGCTGCGAGGATCCCGACCGCGGCCAGCCGGACCTTTCAGGAGCTCGGTGCCGCCCTGGCCTATGTGGACGCGCACGCCGAGCCGCTGGTGGTGAAGGCATCGGGGCTCGCGGCAGGGAAAGGCGCCGTAGTCTGCGCCACCCGCGGCGAGGCGGCCGCAACGGTCCGCGCGATGC
>DASSMN010000276.1:0-2403 GCA_035688885.1 Gemmatimonadales bacterium | reverse complement strand
GCTCGCGAGGCAGGCGGCCGACGAGGGTTGGTCGGTGCGCGAGATGGAGTCGCGGGTCCGGGGTGACGCCCCGACAAATTCGACTGATCCGGCCACGGAGGTGCCGCGCCGGGTCCGCCCGGCCGGCCGCGCCGTTACGGCCGACATCAAGCGCGTCGAGGACGCGCTGCGCAAGCACCTCGGCACCGACGTCCGCGTGACGACGCGGCGGCGTGGCCGTGGGTTCCTCACGCTCAGCTACTACTCGAACGACGATCTCGCCCGCCTGCTGGAGCTGATCCTCGGTCGGCCCTACCAGGGATGAGCCGCGCGTCGCGCGCGGTGACGATCGTAGTCCAGCCGGACGGCGCGACCCGGTCCCAGACCTATCGTGTCCCCGTGTGGCTGTTCCGCGCTGGCCTCGGTTTCATGGCGGCGGCCGCGGTGGCCGCCGTGGTGGTGGCCGCCCTGTATGGACCGCTCCTCAGGGCGGCAGCCAGGGTTCCGGCGCTCGAGCACCAAGTGGCGAAACTCGAGGCCGACAACGCCAAAGTCCGACAGCTGAGCGCCGCTCTCGACAGCGTCGAATCACGGTACGCACAGGTGCGCCAGATGATCGGCGGCGACATCGTCCGCGACCCGCTCACCGCCGGCGTCGCCCTCCCCGTGGCGCCACCCGTCCTCGCCCGTTTGGCCGACGCGCCGCGCGGACCATCCGTCGGCCTGTCGGTGCCCCGCCGCTGGCCGCTCGATGAGCCCGGCTACATTACCCGCGGCCAGGTGAGTACCGGAGAAACCGACGAGGTGCATCCGGGCATCGACATCGCCGTACCCGTCGGCAGCCTGGTTCGTGCCGCCGGCGGCGGCACGGTTCATCAGCAGGGTGAGGATCCGGAGTACGGGCTGTTCGTCCTGCTCGACCACCCGGACGACTACCAGACGATGTACGGCCATCTTTCTCGCATCCTGGTGCAGCCCGGCGGGTCGGTTGCGCCCGGGCAAGTCATTGGGCTCAGCGGGAACACCGGCCGCTCGACCGCGCCGCACCTGCATTTCGAGGTCCGCCAGAAGGGCGTCTCGCTCGATCCGCGAACCATGGTCAAGGAGGGGAGCTGATGGGGATCTTCAATAACCCCGCGCGCGATGAACAGGGGAACGAGCTGCGTCGGCGCCGCACCGATCAGATACCCTTTTCGATCATCGCGAGCGACATGACCGTGGTCGGCGACCTCGAGACCGAGGGAGTGGTGCGAATTGAGGGACGGGTGAAGGGAACCGTGCGGGTCGGCTCCCAGGTGCTGGTGGCCGCCGGCGCGGTGATCGAAGGCGACCTCCACACTCAGGAGGCCGTGGTGGCCGGTCAGGTGAGCGGCGCCATCATGGCACGCGAACGGGTCGAGCTCCAAGCGTCCGCCATCGTGGCCGGCGACATCCACACCCCCCGCATCGCAATCGTCGAGGGGGCGCGCGTTACCGGCGAGGTCAAAATGGACCCCTCGGCAACCCTGGATAGTGCGTCGGATTCCCACAAGAGTTGATAAGCCAGCCTAAGTTGTGGAAAATCAGTAACTTTGTATCGAAATTCACCGTTCAAGGAACCAAAGTGCGCTTGAACTGGCGCTATGCTGTCCTCATGCTGTGCTTTGCGGCGTGTGCCCGAAAGCCGCCGCAGGCAGGCCTGAGGGTTGGTCTCATCACGCCAGGTAGCATCGCGGACGCCGCATGGAACTCGGGTGCATACGCCGGGCTGCAGCGCATTCACGACAGCCTCGGCCTGCCGGTAAGTCATGTCGAGGCCCGCACCCCGGCGGAGCAGGAGGACGCGCTCCGAACCTACGCGGCCCAGGGCTATCGCCTGGTGTTTGCTCACGGGTTCGAATTCCAGGAGCTCGCCGAGCGAGTCTCGGCCCAATACCCGAACACCATCTTCATCGTGACATCGGGCGCCCGGGTCCACGGCAACGTCGCTCCCATCATCTTCCGGCTGGAAGAGGCCAGCTACCTGGCTGGAATGGTGGCTGGTGGGCTGACCCACAGCAACATTCTCGGCTTCGTCGGAGGCATCGAGCTGCCGCCGATCAAGGCAGCCTACGAGGGGTGGGTCAACGGGGCCAAGGCAGTCAATCCGAAGGTCCAAAGCCGGGAGATCTACCTCAACAGTTTCGACGACGCGGCCGCGGGTCGGGAGGCCGCGCTCGCCCTGGTGCGGGTGGGTGCGGACATGTTCCATCACAACGCCGATGCCGCGGCGCTGGGCGTGTTCCAGGCAGTGAAGGAGTCGAAGGGGGTCTACATATTCGGCTCCAACGCCGACCAAACCGCTCTGGCGCCCGAACGGGTGGTGGGCAGCGCAGTCATCGACGTGCCGCATGCGCTGCTGCTGGTGGCCCAAGAGGTGAAGTCGGGCAGCTTCACGCCCAAGGT
>DASSMN010000560.1:0-3342 GCA_035688885.1 Gemmatimonadales bacterium | reverse complement strand
GGGTAAAGCGAGAACCGCCCCGGCATGTAGCCCAGACGCGGTCGCAGGGTCCACAGCTCCTTGACTACGTCGTGGCCCAGCACCCGCGCGCTCCCCGCGTCGGGCAGCAGCAGCGTCGCGAGCACCCGGAACAGCGTGGTCTTGCCGGCGCCGTCGGGGCCGATGAAGCCGAACAGCTCGCCCGAGCGGATGGTCAGCGAGACCTCGCGGACCGCCAGCGTGTCGCCGAAGCGCTTGGTCAGCCGATCCACCACCACCGCGTCGGTCATTTCGCGGCTGCGGCCTGGGAGGGGAAGCGCACGTCCGCCGGCATGCCGATCTTGAACAGGCCATCAGGGTTGGGCACGACCACCTTGATCGCGTAGACCAGGTCGGCGCGCTCATCCCGGGTCTGCACCGGCGTCGGGGTGAACTCGGCCTCCGACGAGACCCAGGTCACCCTGCCGGTTCGCGTGGTCCGCTGCTTCGGGCCCGCGTCGATCGTCACCTCGGCCGGCTGCCCGAGCTTGATGTGCGCCAGCTGCGGCTCGGTCACGTAGGCGCGGAGCTCCATCGAGTCCACGATGGCCAGCTTGTACAGCGGCTGCCCCTGCTGGACGAACTCGCCGGGCTCCACGTACTTGGTCAGCACCGTGCCGGCCCGAGGATTGGTGATCCGGCTGCGGCGGATGCGATTCTCGATCTGCGCGATCTGGGCGGCGCTGGACGCCACGTCGTGGCGCGCCGCCGCCTGCTGGGCCCGCGCCGCCTGGATCTGGTCACCCAGGACCCGGTAGTCACGCTCGGCCTGATCCAGCTGCTGGGCGGTGGCCGCCTGCTGCTGGTGCAGCCGCTGGGTCCGGTCGTAGCCGCGCTGCGCGATCTCGTGCTGCGCTTCGAGCACCGCGATGTTCTTGCCCGCCTCCGCGGCCCGCGAGCCGCTGGCCCCGCGCTGGGCGACCATCTGGTCGCGCTGGAGCGCGAGCTGGATCGTGTCCACCACCCCGACCAGGGCCCCGGAATCCAGCCGCTCGCCGTCGTCGGGGGTGAACCACTGGAGCTGGCCCGAGCTCTCCGCGGAGACCACCACCTCGGTCGTTTCGAAATTGCCGTAGGCGTCGGGCTGTTCCCCTCGCTTGCACCCGGCGAGCAGCGCGAGGGCCAGGACCGGGAGGATTCGAACCGCGGTTGGCATCACTGGATCTCCAAGCCAAGAGAGGTGAGAAAGCGGGCCCGGGCCTGCACCTGCTCGATCCGGTGCGCGGCCCGCGCCAGTCGCGCCTCGAGCACGTCGGTGCTCCGACCCACGTACTCCGATGCCGTCACGACACCCTCGTGGAACCGGGCGCCGGTTTCGGCATCCACCCGCTCGCGCAGGGAGACGATCTGGTCGTCGAGGGCCAACGCGGCGTCGAGCCGGTCGATATCGGCGAGGTCGTTCTGGACGTCGCGGGTGAGCCGGCTGGTGAACGCGGCCTCTTCCGAGACGACGATCTCGCGCTGGACGGCGATGGCCTCGCGCTCGCGGGCGTTGCTGCCCCAGTTCCACGGCGCCCACCGCACCTTGAGGCCGGCCAGATAGTAGGAGTCGAAGCTGTCGCTGACCGGGTTGAGCCCCGGCCGGCCGTACCCTGCCTCGCCGAAGGCGGAGAGCCGGGGCTTCTGGTCGGCGGACACCTGCTGCTGCTGCCGCGCCAGCACCTCGCGGGTGCGGGCGAACTGCTCATACTCCGGACGAGCCCGCAGGCTGTCGAGTCCCTGTCGCGCCTGAGCGGTGGCCGTGGTCAGGTCGGGGAGCGCCAGCGGCTCCGTGCCCGACACCGGCCGCTTGACCAGCTCCGTCAGACGCACCAGGGCCGCCTGGCGGTCGGCCTCGACCTCGGCATCATCCTGCCGCCGCTGGAGCAGCGTGGCCTGAATGGTCGCGGTGTCGCTGGGCAGGGCCGCGCCCTCGCGGACCCGAACCCTGGCCTCGTCGAGCTGCTTCTCCAGATCGGCCATCGTGGCGGCGAGGATGTGGCGGCGCTCGGCGAGCAGGGCGGCGCCGAAGAAGGCGTCGTTCACCTCCCGCCGAAGGTCGTATAGCGCGGTCCGCACCTCCGCCTCGGACTCCGCCAGCTGCGCCCGCTCGACCCGCTGCCGCACCCCGATGGTGGGATCCAGGATCGCCTGCTCCACCGACACGTGGCCATCGTAGGTGTCCTTGGAGGGCGAGGGGAAGAGGGTCCCACCGCCCTGCCGTGACGGCGCCGTGAACACGTCGGACTGGTATTGGGCCTGCGCCTCCGCGCGGAACGACGGCAGCCGCTCGGCCGACAGGTTGCGCAGGCGGAGCTCGGTCTGCCTGGTGAGCAGCGTGAACTGCCGCTGGCGCGGGTCGTGCGCGACCGCCTCCTGGTGCAGCGCGCCCAGGCGCAGGGAATCCGGGGAGGCCGGCATCTGCTGCGCCCTCACCGGGGTCGCGGCGGCGCCGATGAGACCGGCGGCCACCGCCACGCGCGGGAGATGCCTCACGCACATCCTGAGGTTATGCGGTGGAGTCCTGCCGGGCTGCATCTCTCGCATCCTCCTGTCTCGGGTCGTTCAGCAGTGGCCGCCCCGCGCCTCGACGTGGGCACAGTATCGGGCCGGACCGGCGTTTCGGCTATCCAGCACGAGGTCGGCGGCGCATCGGTCGCTCGGTGGATGGAACGATACGCGAACGGGCGGACGGCCGGTTAGGGCCGGCCAGCCGGCCCGCAGGATCGCAGGCTGGCCGGCAGAACCTTCCACGGTGCGACCAACCTGACGGGCTGGTGACCGCGGCGATGGAGAAGGGCGTGCTTCGGCTGGTGAAGTAGGTGCCGCGGCCTGTGATCCGGCTCGCTGGCGCCCGGCGCGGCGGGCGCTACATTCGGCCAACGTCTCCGATGTCCTGTGGCCTCTTACCCGGAGCCCCGACCATGCATTCCCTCCGCTCGTGCCGCCGTGCGGCCTCCCGCACGTGCGCCGTCGCCGCTTTGTTCCTGCTGGCCGGCTGCGCCGGCGTGACGCCGATCAACGAGCTGCTGCAGAACTCGACCAAGTACAACGGCAAGACGGTGCGGGTCAAAGGCGAAGTGGGCGAGTCGGCCGGCCTGCTGGGTCGCGGCGGGTACCAGCTGAAGGACAATACCGGCACCATCACGGTGATCACCGAGACGGCGGCCCCGCCTCCCAAAGGCACCAAGACCGGGGTCAAGGGCGTGTTTCAGGCCCTGTTCACGCTCGGCTCGAAGAGTCTCGCCGTGCTGCAGGAGCAGAGCCGGTTCTAGCGAGGTCGAGGTCCCAGGTCTGGCTGGTCAGGGCCTTGCCGAAGCTTCGATGGCGCTCGGTGGTGACCAG
>DASSMN010000552.1:0-2859 GCA_035688885.1 Gemmatimonadales bacterium | reverse complement strand
GCCGGAGTTCGAGAGCTGGCTGGAGGAGGAGCGCACCGGTCTACGGCGAGCGGTCGCTGTGGCGGCCTGGCGGCGAGTGGACGAGCTGGAACGCCTCGGCGACCCGGGCCTCGTGCCGGCCGCGCGGCAGGCCTTGGCCCTCGATCCGGCCAACGAGGCGGGCGCCAGGCGGCTCATGCGGTTTCTGGACGCATCAGTCGGACGAGCCGCCGCGCTCGGTGCCTACGAGGACCTGGCCGACTACCTGCGGCGTGAGTGCGAGGCCGCACCGTCCGCCGAGACCCAGGCGCTCGCGCGCGAGCTCAAGGCCAGGGAGGTGTCCGCAGCCCCTGCTCCATCCCCGGCACCAGTAGCCACGCCGCCGACCGCCGCGCCGACCCCGGTGCCAGCGGACCTGCCGTCAACGTCCGTCCCACCCGCGCGCCGGAGACCGGTGGCCGTGACGTGGGCCGCGGCAGCCCTCCTCATCGTGGGCAGCGTCTCCATCTTCGCCCTTCGGCCGGCCCGAACGCCAGCCGCTCGCGCCCGCGACGATTCCGTGCACATGGCCCAGCTGGACTCGGCGCTTCGACTCCCCGCCAGGTACCGCCGGGACACCGCGGCCTACGCCTCGTATCTGCGTGGTCTGGTCCTGCGGTTCAGGGGGACGCAACTGGAGTCGCGCGACACCTTCGAGGCGTTGGTCAGGCGGAACCCGCTGTATGCGCCGGGGCTCGCCGGACTGGCGCACGCGTACGCACTCGCGACGGTCTACGGCGAGATGCCACCGGGCGAAGGCTGGCCCAAGGTCGAGGCGGCGGCCCACCAGGCCCTGGCTCTGGACAGCGCCTCCGCCTCTGCCTATCTCGCCCTCGGCTCGATGGAGATGTTCTGGCGTTGGGACCTCCCCCGCGCGGGGCAGCTGATCGACCGGGGTGTCGCGCTCGAGCCGACCGATCCCGAGGGCCACGCCATCCGGGGGACCTGGTTCCGCTGGCGTGGTGAGATCGACAGCGCCGTGGTCGAGGCCCGAAAGTCGTGCGACCTCGACCCCCTGGGCCGCCAGTGGCCCATGCGCCTCGCGCGGCAGTTGGTGCTCGCCCGACGCTATCCCGAGGCCGAAGCGATCTACCGCGGGATGATCCGGGACGACCCGCAGGAATGGCCCCCGTACATGGGGCTATCCGACCTCTACAGGACGATGGGACGCAGGCGGGACGCCATCGCCATGTGGCGAGCCGCCGATGACGTCTCGGCGGATTCCACCGACGCGGCCCGGCTTCCGGTCGCGCCGAGCGAAGCGGTGGCCGCCCGCTGGGTCGCGGACCAGGCACGCATCCGGGTCGATACCCTTGAGCGGAAGGCGCGGGCCGGGGCGGCGGTCGGAGCAACGGCATTGGCCTACGCCTATGCCGCTGTGCGGGACACCACCGCGACCCTGCGCTGGTTCGACTCGATGCTGGTCGACCGGGAGCCCGCTCTTCAGGCCGTCCCTCTGGATCCCGACTTCGATTTCCTGCGCGACGACCCCCGGTACCAGGCATGGGAGGCGAAGCTCCCCTGGCGACGGCGCTCGTCTCCACCCCCGATGCCTTGACCGCGGCCGACTGTCAGGAGCCCCTCGCTTCGCTCGGGCCGACAGACTCCCTCTCGTGATCAAGCCTTGGACGTGGCCTTCCGTGTGGCTTTCCCCGCTGGCTGACTGACGCTCGCCACCTCCGGCTGCCGCGCCCGCGCCTTCCGCTCGCTCCGCACGCCCGGGTGCAGCACCACCTTGGTCCACCCCTTGTCCCGCGCGTCGAAGTGTTTGTACGCGTCGGGCGCGTCGTCGAGCGGCAGCTCGTGCGACACCAGGAACGACGGCGCTGCACGGTCGTCATGGATCAGGTCCCGCAGGTAGCGGTTGTACCGCTTCACGTCGGCCTGGCCGCTTCCCATGGTGAGGCCCTTCTCGAAGTAGACCGGATACTCCAACGCGATCTCACCTTCCTTGAGCAGCGGGTCGGGGCTCTTAGGGTCCTGGGTGAATACTCCCACCACGCCGAGCCCGCCGGTCGCGCGCACCGACTTGAACAGCTTGTTGAGCGTCATGTTGGGGTGCTCGTGCCCCTGCGGGTCGTGCGCCTGCCAGCCGACGCACTCGCAGCCGCGGTCGGCGCCGAGGCCATGGGTCAGCTCCATCACCGCCTCGACCGGATCGTCCTTCGAATCGTCGATCGGGATGGCGCCGATGCTTTCCGCCAGCTTGAGCCGGTCGGGGTGGCGGTCCACGCTGTAGACCTGGGCCGCGCCCCTCACGATGGCGGAGTAGGCCGCCATCAACCCCACCGGCCCGCAACCGAACACCACGACCGTCTCGCCCGGCTTTACCCCGGCGAGCTCGGTGGCGTGCCACCCGGTGGGCCAGATGTCCGCCAGCATGACGTAGTCGGTCTCCTTCTCCTCGGCGTCGTCATGGAGCCGGAGACAGTTGAAGTCGCCGTAGGGGACCGTCAGCAGCTCGGCCTGGCCGCCGCGGTAGGGACCCATGCCGGCATACCCGTAGGCGGCGCCGGCGGTCTCGGGATCGGGGTTCATGCTCAGGCAAAAGCCGGTGTAGCCGCGCTCGCAGTTCCGGCAGTAACCGCAGGCGACGTTGAACGGCATGCAGACCCAGTCGCCCTTCCGGATCCGCTTGACCGCGCTGCCCACCTCGATCACCTGGCCCAGGTTCTCGTGGCCGATGACTATGCCGGGCTCGAGGTCGGTGCGGCCCTCGTACATGTGGAGGTCGGAGCCGCAGATGTTGGTGCTGGTGATTCGGACGAGGACATCGGTGGGCCAGTCAATCTTCGCGTCGGGGACGTCTTCCACGCGAACGTCGCGCGGTCCCCGGTACAC
>DASSMN010000545.1:0-2519 GCA_035688885.1 Gemmatimonadales bacterium | reverse complement strand
GCTGGCAAGCCGATCGTGGGCGTGACGGCGGAGGTCATCAACGAGATCAATGCCCGGCACGCCCGGGAGTTCGACGCCGTCACGAAGGACGAGGCGCTGGAATTCCTGCGGCGCAACAGTGCGACCGCGGCGGCCGCGGTCCGGGCGTTGAGCGACGAGCAGCTCGATCGAGCCGCGACGATATCGCTCAATGCCGACGCCCCGCTCACCTGTCAGTTCTGGCTCGAGGATCACCCCGTCCGGCACAGTTATCACCATCTCGCCAAGATCCGGGCGGCTTTGGGGCGGTAGTTCGGTCGTCGGGAGTCACGGGGAAGTCAGGGCGCTCGGTAGATCACGCCGTTCTTCATGACGAAGCGCACCCGGCTCACCACCGCGATGTCGCGCGTGGGATCGCCGGCCACCGCCACGAGGTCGGCCTTCAACCCCGGGACCACCCGTCCGACTTCGTGCTCCATGCCGAGAATCCCGGCATCCACCGCGGTGGCGGCGAGCAGGGCCTGGGCCGGCCGCATGCCGTCCCGCACCATCCACTCGAGCTCCCGGGCGTTGTCGCCATGGGTGAACACGCCGACATCGCTGCCGCAGCCGATCGTCACGCCGTTCTTCAGCGCAAGCCGAAAGGCCTGGGCGGCCTGCTGCATGCTGGCGGTGGGGTCGCGCCCGCGCACATATCCGTCGAAGTACTCGGCGTACGCCTCCACCGCCGTCAGCGTGGGCAGCCAGGCCACGCGGCGTTCCGCCATCAGGTGAAACACGGAATCGGTGCCGCCGAACCCGTGCTCGATGGTGTTGACGCCCGCGAGGATGGCCCGCCGCATCCCCTCGGGTGTGCTGGCGTGCGCCGCCACGGGCCGCCCGGAGGAATGGGCTTCCGCCACCAGGGCGTCGAGCTCTTCCTGACTGAACGTGGGAACGGCGGCGCCGCGCGGTCCCCGGCCGTAGTCCGCATACACCTTGATCCAGTCGGCTCCGCGGCCGGCCTGCTCGCGCACGGCCTCGAGGATCTGCGGCACGCCACTCACCGCCTGGCCGCCCTGCGGCAGGTCGAGATCCGGCCGGAACCCACGCGGACCGGGGCCGTAGCTCCCGGTCGCCACGATGGCCCGGGTGGCCACCTGCAACCGCGGACCGGGAAGGAGCCCCTCGGCGATGGCCCGCTGGAGCGACACGTCCTCGAATCCGGCGCCTTCGGTGCCCAGGTCCCGCAGCGTCGTGAACCCCTGCATCAGCGTGTTGCGGGCATGGAGCACGGCTTCGATGACGCGGTAGCCCTCGGGCTCCTTCAGCACCTGGTCGTTCCACAGCGTCTCGTTGTACGGGTGCAGGAACAGATGCGAGTGTGCGTCGATCAGCCCGGGCAAGAGTGTGAGGCCGGGCAGCGCGATGGTCTCCGTGCCGCGTGGGGCGCGCACCGCATCCGCTGGCCCAACGGCCGCGATGCTGTCCCCTTCGACCAGCACGACCCAGCCCGCATGGGCTTCCTCGCTCGTGGCATCGAAGACGCGGTCCGGGCGCAGCAGCACCGGATGTCCCGGCGGCGCCGGCACGAGCGGGGCGAACCCCGCCCGGAGCGGCTCCCTGAGCGCCGAGAGCAGCGTGTCCCGCGTCTGGGCGCCGGCGCGCGCGGGAGTGGCCGGGAGAAGTACGGCAAACGCCGAGATACCGAGAACCACACGCATGGAGAAAGCTCCTGTTGCTGGCTCGCCGACGATCACTATTCTAGACGGGACGCCTATGCTCAGCTACCAGTGGCGCGCCGGCGATGCGACGCACGAATTGCGGCTCGTGCAGGTTCCGGGAACGGCCGGGACGCCCTATGTATTCGGCGCGGGATCACGACAGCGTCCGATCGCCATTCGGGACTTCCACATCATGGCAACGCCCGTCACCCAGGCGCTGTGGCAGCACATCATGGGATCCAATCCGGCCGCCGGCCGGACCTGCGGTGTCCGGTGGAGAATGTGTCATGGTACGATGTGACCGGACCGGGCGGCTTTTTGGACCGCATCAACGCGAGCGCGGCGTTGTCAGCGGTGTCGGCCGCCGCTCCACAGGCGCGCTTCCGGCTCCCCTCCGAGGCGGAATGGGAGTACGCCGCACGAGGCGGCCCGCACTGGCGCGACGGGTTCCGGTTCAGCGGCAGTAACGACGCCGCGGCCGTCGCCTGGTACGGGCGCCGGTGGTCCGGTGTCCACGAGCTCATGGTGCGTCTGTTCGGGGGCCACCGCGGCTGGCGGCTCGCCAACCGGCTGCGATTCGGCATTCCGATGCCGACGCGCACGCACGAGGTCGCCACCAAGGCCCCGAACCAGCTGGGGATCTACGACATGTCGGGCAACGTGTGGGAGTGGTGCCAGGACGCCTGCACGGATGATTTGGCGGCTCTTCCGGAGGACGGAACGGCGTGGCCCGGGCCGAGTGCTGAGCGCCGGTTGCGCGGCGGCTGTCACCACAACTGGGATCTGCACTGCACGGTGTATTGGCGCTATGGCATCGAGCCGGATGCGCACGATGGC
>DASSMN010000526.1:0-9714 GCA_035688885.1 Gemmatimonadales bacterium | reverse complement strand
CCTTGTGATCCCGGCTATGGAGTCGGGGCATCCAGTCGGCGGCCTGTACGTCGGTGACCAGCGCGGGCCACGCGGGGTCGGCCGACGGATGGCCGATATCGACCGCCACCACGTCGCCCACCTCATCGCGGGCCAGCAGGTGGCCGCGGCGGAGCCCGCCGAAGGTGATGGTGAGCTCCGCGCGCGGAGAACCGTGCACGACGCCGGTGCCGAGATCGACGCCCGTCGGGCCGTCGATGGCGACGACCGGGATCTCGAGATCGAGCAGCCGGTCGAGCAGCGCCGCCATGGCGGGACGCGGCGCGCCGCGGGCGCCGGTGCCCAGCAGGGCGTCGATCGCCAGCCCGGCGCCGGGCCACGGCCCGTCCGGCGCGACCTCGCGCACGCCATCCGCCCGCGCCAGCGCCGCCATCGCCTCCCGCAGCTCCGCGCAGGGCCCGGGCAGTGCGGTGACCCAGACCGGCACCTCGAGCCGGTGGAGGGCGCGCGCGACGACCCATCCGTCGCCGCCATTGTGCCCCGGACCGGCCGCGATGAGCACGCCGTCGCGCAGGCGGTACGCGTATCGCGCCGCGAGCACGGCCGCGGCCGCCCGGCCCGCGCTCTCCATGAGCGTGGCGAGGGCGGCGCCGTTCGCGACCGCGGTCGCATCCCAGGCGGCGGACTGCTCCGGAGATAGGACGGGGATCATGGAGGGGGTGAGCGACACGCGGTGAGCTATCGCTCACCGCTCACCTCATTTGTAGCTCTGCCCGATGGCTCGGCCGAAGGAGATCTCGCCGTTGTCGATCCGGAGGTTGAACCCGCAATCGGGGTTGGTGCAGACCCAGGCCTTGTAGGTGATCGGCGCACCTTCGCGGCCATAGTCGGAGAGCGGGATGAGGGTGCCCTGCGAGCATTTCTGACATGCCGGCCATTCGGTCTTGTCCATGTGGCCCCCGATGACGAACCCTGCCCCAGGTCAGGCGCCGCGCACGCCGGACCACCGATAGACATCGCCGAACGCTTCGGCGAACTCGTAGACCTTGTCGAAGTCCTCGACCTGGTCGCCGGGCTGGGTCACCAGCAGCCCGATCTCGACCAGGGTGAACACGATGCGGCCGAAATCCTCGGTCCGGGTGATACCCCAGTGGGCGAGCACCGACTCCGCCAGCAGGCCGAACTGATCGCGGGCGAAGTCGCGGCAGGCCCAGGCGAGCTCGGCGCCGCTGACGTGGCGGCGGACGTCCAGCCGCGACTGCAGATACTCGATGGTGGCGAGCACGAACAGGAAGCCGCGCTCGTGGTAGGGGGCGCCCCGCGCGCGGATTCGCGCGAGGACGTCGTCGGCGAACTGCAGCTCGTTCACGCGGTCGACAGCTCCGGAGCTCGGACGGCACGCCGCGCCCGACCGGGGACTGCCCTGGCCGGCGCGTACAGTGGGAAGGCGGAGGTCAGCTCCTCGACATCCGCCTTCACCCGGCCGAGGGTCGCCTCGTCCGGGTGGGTCAGGGCCCGATCGATCAGCTCGGCGATCCGCATCATCTCCGCGGTGCCCAGCCCGCGGGTGGTGACCGCCGGCGTGCCGATCCGGATCCCGCTGGTCACGAACGGCGACTGCGGATCGTCGGGGATCGTGTTCTTGTTGACGGTGATCCCCGCTTCGCCCAGGGTCTTCTCCGCCGCCTTGCCGGTCAGGTTCTTGGGCCGCAGATCCACCAGCATGAGGTGGGTGTCGGTGCCGCCCGAGACCACGGCGAACCCACGCTCGATGAGCGCCGCCGCGAGGGCTTTGGCGTTGTCCACCACCTGCTGCGCGTAGGCGCGGAAATCGGGGGTCAACGCCTCGCCGAACGCCACCGCCTTGGCGGCGATCACGTGCTGCAGCGGCCCGCCCTGGGTGCCGGGAAAGACCGACTTGTCGACGGCCTTGGCGTACTCGGCGGTAGACAGAATCAGGCCCGCCCGCGGACCGCGCAGCGTCTTGTGCGTGGTGCTGGTGACCACCTGGGCATGCGGCACCGGCGAGGGGTGCACGCCGCCCGCCACCAGGCCGGCGAAGTGGGCCATGTCGACCAGGAACAGCGCGCCCACCTCATCGGCGATCGAGCGGAACGCGGCGAAATCGATGATTCGCGCGTAGGCGCTCCCACCGGCGATGATCAGCTTGGGCTGCTCCCGCCTGGCCTGGTCGCGCACCACGTCGTAGTCGATCCGTCCGGTGGCCGGGTCGACCCCGTAATGGACCGCGCGCCAGATGACGCCGCTGTGGTTGACCGCCGCCCCGTGTGAGAGGTGGCCGCCGTGCGGAAGAGCCATCCCCATGATGGTTTCGCCCGGCTTGATGAGCGCCATGAAGGCCGCGAAGTTGGCCTGCGCGCCCGAGTGCGGCTGCACGTTGGCATGCTCCGCGCCGAACAGCTGCTTGAGGCGATCGATGGCGAGCTGCTCGACCTCGTCGATCACCTCGCAGCCGCCGTAGTACCGCCGGCCCGGGTACCCCTCGGCGTACTTGTTGGTCAGCGGCGTGCCCATTGCGTCGATGACGGCCCGGCTGGCGAAATTCTCGCTCGCGATCAGCTCGAGGCCGTGCTGCTGGCGTCGCAGCTCGCGATCGATGAGACGCGCCACCACCGGATCGGCATCGCGCAGCGAGGCGTTGTGATCGAGACTCATTCCTGCTCCTGGTCGATTTTAGCCACTCGGCGGCTGTGCCGCCCTCCCGCAAAGTCCGTTGCCAGCCACGTCCGGAGAATCGCGACGCCCTCGTCCTCGGTCACGAACCGCGCCGGCAGCACGAGCACGTTGGCGTCGTTGTGCTCGCGCGCCAGGCGCGCGATCTCGGGCGACCAGGCCACCGCCGCCCGTACGCCCGGGTGACGGTTGGCCGCGTACGACATCCCAAGTCCCGTGCCGCAGAGGAGCACGCCGCGTCGGGCGTCGTTTCGCTCCACCCGACCGGCCACCGCGTGGGCGAAATCGGGATAATCGACCGACTCGGTGCCGGTCGTGCCCAGGTCAAGCGGCTCGTAGCCTAGCGAGCGGAGCTCGGTGACCAGACGCGCCTTGAGGTCGACCCCGGCGTGGTCCGCTCCGATGGGAATGACTTCGGGCATCCGGTACCTAATGTATAAGAATTCAAGCGGGCGGGAGAGGGGTTGCCGAGGGGCGCTTACCGTCGTCCGCCCATCCACATCCGATCCAGGCTCCCCACCGCCGCGATCCGCTCCTCCGCCAGCCGGTCGGCGGCGCGATAAGTCGGGATCCGCTCCCGCTTGGCGATCGCGAAGATCCGGAGCAGCGTCTCGTAGATCTCCCCGGCCTTCTTCTTCGATCGCTCGTGCGGCCAGCGATGGAGCTCGCCGTACACGTTGATCACCCCGCCACCGTTGATCACATAGTCGGGGGCGTAGAGCATGCCACGCTGCTCGAGCAGATCGCCGTGGCGGTCTTCGGCCAGCTGGTTGTTGGCGCCGCCGGCGATGATCTCGACCTTGAGCCGGGCCAGGGTGTCGTCGTTGATGGTGGCGCCCAGCGCGCAGGGAGCGTACACGTCGGCCGGCACGTCGTAGATGGCGTCGGGCGCGACGGACTCGGCTGCGGTCTCCCTCACCACCCGCTCGACCTTGACCTGGTCGATGTCGGTCACCACCAGCTTGACGCCTTCTTCGTGCAGGTAGTGGCAGAGGTGGGTGGCGACGTTGCCGCACCCCTGCACCGCCACCCGCTTTCCCTTGAGCGCATCACTGCCCCAGCGCTCCTTGGCCGCGGCCTTCATGCCCACGTAGACGCCATAGGCCGTGACCGGCGAGGGATCGCCGCTCAGGCCGAGCAGCCCGGCCACGTGATCGGTCTCGAGCTTGATGTACTCCATGTCGGCCGGGCTGGTGCCGATGTCCTCCGCCGTGATGTACCGACCGCCGAGCGTCTCGACGAAGCGGCCGTGGGCACGGAACAGCGCCTCGCGATCCTGGCGCTTGTTATCGCCCACGATCACCGACTTGCCGCCGCCCAGGTTGATGCCCGCCACCGCGGACTTGTAGGTCATGCCCCGCGCCAGCCGCAGGGCGTCGGTGATGGCCTCGTCGGTGGACGCGTATTGCCAGAAGCGGGTGCCGCCGAGCGCGGGCCCCAGCGTCGTGTCGTGAATGGCGATGATCCCGAAATACCCGCAGCTGGGATCGTGCGACAGGAGCACCTGCTCGTGGCCGAGCGCGTGCATCGACGCGAGGATATCCATCGAGGCTCCCGACGAGGTGGACGTCGCCGTGACCGCGGCCGGGCTCACGCCCGGCGCGCCGGCGGCTTGCTTACGCCGTGTAGCTGTAGAATCCCCGGCCACTCTTCCTCCCGAGATAGCCCGCGGCTACCATCTTCCGGAGCAGCGGGGCCGCGCGGTACTTGTCGTCGCCCAGGCCCTTATGCAGCACCTCGAGGATCGCGAGGCACACGTCGAGGCCGATGAAATCGGCCAGCTGCAGCGGCCCCATCGGGTGCGCCATGCCCAGCTTCATCACCGTGTCGATGGCCTCGGGCGCGGCGACCCCCTCCATCACGCAGAAGATCGCCTCGTTGATCATCGGCATCAGGACGCGGTTGGAGACGAACCCCGGATAGTCATTGACCTCGACGGGCGTCTTGCCGAGCGCCGTGGCCGTGTCCATGACCGCCCGCGTGGTGGCGTCGGAGGTGGCGTGTCCTCGGATCACCTCGACCAGCTGCATCACCGGGACCGGGTTCATGAAGTGCATCCCGATGACCTGGCCCGGCCGCCGGGTGCGCGCGGCAATCTCGGTGATCGAGATGGAGCTGGTGTTGGTCGCCAGGATGGCGTCCGGCTGGGCCACGCGGTCGAGCTGCTCGAACACGGCGAACTTGACCGCGGGGTTCTCGCTTGCGGCCTCCACCACCAGGGATGCGCCGGCCGCCGCGTCGAGCGCCCCGGCCGTCTCGATCCGCCCGAGCACCTGGGCCGGAGCATCCGCCGGGAGGGTGCCCTTCTTGACCTGGCGGTCGAGGTTGGCGCGGATCGTGGCCGTGGCCTTCTCCAGCGCGGCCGGCACCGTGTCGATGAGCGCCACCGACCACCCGTGCTGGGCGAAGACGTGGGCGATGCCGTTACCCATCGTGCCGGCGCCGATCACGGCGGCGCGGTTCATGTCGGCTCCTTCCGGTTCCATCGGGCGACCACCACCGTCGCGATGGCGAGCACCGCGGTGCCGATGAGGCCGCCCTCGGGGCCGAAGGCCCCGCCGGTCAGCCACGCCGGACTGCCCATATGGTAGTCGATGTAGGGCATGTCGAACGGCGTCCCGCTCACCGGCGCGGCCAGCGCGGCGAGGGTCACGTTCCATCCCAGGTGGGCGCCGAACGCGGTCCACATGCCGCCCCGGCTGAAGAACGCCAGGGAAAGGAAGATCCCCGCCAGGACGATGTTGCCGATCCCGGCGGGGGTGACGTCCGGATTCTTGATGTGGGCGAAGGCGAACAGCACCGAGAGCAGCACCGCCGCCGCCCCTCGGCCGACCACGCGGGACGCCACCACCATCGGCAGGCCCCGGAACATGAGCTCCTCGGACAGCGCGGCGGGGGCCAGGAACAGCACCGTGAGACCCACCTGTGAGACCCACTGGCCGAACGATCCTCCGTCGTGGCTCCACGTGGCGCCGGCCGCGAACACGCCCGTGGTCATGGCGACGGCCGCCGGAAGGCTGCCCAGCACCAGCCCGGCGCCGAGGCCGCGTGCCCACGCGAGAGGGGTCCGCCAGCGAAGCTCCGTCGCGTCGAGCCCCAGCGCCTTCACCCCGACGACCCAGGTGGCAGCCGCGAAGGCCAGCAGCAGAATCAAACCCTGCCCCAGGACGAACACCGCCGGCGGATGGGCCGCGAGCTCGGCCGGGGTCGCGCCTTGCGTTAGCGCGGGCGCGAACGGGATCAGCAGCAGCGCGCTGAGCAGGAAGCCAAGCAGGAAGAAACCGACGATGGCGCCGAGTGCCCGCAGGACGGGCCGGGGGCGCCGGGGCGACGCAGGCTCGGTCAATTGACCCGGAGCGTCCTCGGCCGGAGGCCGAGGACGACGGCGGCCGCGAGGCCTACCTTGATGAGGTCGCCCGTGAAGAACGGCACGAAGCCGACCTGGAAGGCCGCCGACGGGTTCCCCCCGAGGATCGCCAGCTGCGCCACTCCGCCCAGATGGATCAGCACCATGCCAAGCGCGCAGGCCAGGAGGGTGCGGAGCACCCCGCCCCGGCTTGCCAGTGCACCGGTGACCCCAGCGGCCACGGGAAACGCCAGGAGATATCCGCCGGTTGGCCCCAGCAGGTGCACCGCGCCAGCGGATCCGCCGGCGAAGACAGGCAGTCCGCTGGCGCCGAGCGCCAGGTAGGCGGCGAGCGCGGCGACGCCGCCAGCACTCCCCAGCAGCCCGCCGACGGCGAGCACCGCGAGCGGCTGGAGCGTCATGGGCACAGGGCTCAGCGGCACCGGCACGGCCACCTGCGCCGCCGCGGCCACCGCCAAGGTTCCCAGGGCGACGCCTGCCACGCGTCGCCCCAACGCAACCCGGGGCGAGACCGGTAACAGCGTGCCGGTGGTCTCCCGCGACGCGCCGGTCACATGAGCTCCACGCTGAGCGCCACGGCATTGCCGCCGCCCAGGCACAGAGTCGCGAGCCCCGTCGAGCCGCCCCGGTCCCGCAGCGCGTACAGCAGCGTGGTGAGCACGCGCGCGCCGCTGGCCCCGATGGGATGCCCCAGCGCCACCGCGCCCCCGTTCACATTCACCCGGTCCCAGTCCCAGCCCAGCTCGCGCCCGTCGGCCAGGGCCTGCACGGCGAACGCCTCGTTGGCCTCGATCAGATCGTAGCTCTTGATGCTGGTCCCGGTCTTCTCCATGAGCGTGCGGACGGCAAACACCGGGGCGAAGAAGATCTCGCGCGGCTCGACGCCGCCGGTGGCGTAGCCCGTGACCCGGGCCATCGGGGAGAGCCCGTGCGCCTTGGCGAAGGCGAGCGACGTCACCACGAGGGCGCTCGAGCCGTCGTTCAAACCCGGCGCGTTTCCGGCCGTCACCGTGCCGCCGTCCTTCCGGAAGGCGGGCTTGAGCTTGGCCAGTGACTCCGGACTGGTGTCCTTCCGGGGTGACTCGTCCGCGGCGATGGTGGTGGGGCCGCCCTTCCCGGGGATCTGGACCGGCAAAATCTCCGCCTTGAATTTGCCAGCCTCGGTGGCCGCGATGGCCCTCCGATGGCTCTCGTAGGCGAAGGCGTCCTGGTCCTGCCGGCTGACGCCGGCCTTCTCCGCGGTGTATTCCGCGTACTCGCCCATGTGGCAGCAGCCGAACGAATCCCACAGGCCGTCGTGGATCATCCCGTCCACCATGGTCTGGTTGCCGGCCTTGATGCCGCCGCGCATGCCGTACACGTAGTGGGGCGCGGCCGACATGGCTTCCTGCCCGCCGGCCACCACGACCTCCGCGTCGCCGGCCTTGATGGCCTGCGACGCCAGCATCACGGCCTTGAGCCCGGAGCCGCACACCTTGTTGATGGTGAGCGCCGGAATGCTGGGCGAGAGTCCGGCGTGAATCAGCGCCTGGCGGGCCGGGGCCTGGCCCGAGCCGCCCTGCACCACCTGGCCCATGATGACATCGTCGACGGCCGCGGGGTCGATGCCCGAGCGCGCCACGGCTTCACGAATCACCATCGCACCCAACTGGGGCGCGGTAAAGCCGGACAGGCCGCCGAGATAGCGACCGATCGGCGTGCGAACGGCGGACAGAATGACGGGGGTGGTGCTGTCGCTCACGAGGTCCCGCTCCGGTTGAGGTCGCCTGCGGAGGGCAAGATAAAACAGTGCGCGCTACGGCGTCAGCGCCCGCGTCCGCGCCTCCTCCACCACCCGCGCGATGAACGCCTCGGCGGGCATCACCTCCTGCTTCTTGCCTGCCCCCCGCACCCTGAGCGCCAGGCTGTCGCTCTCGGCCTCGCGCTGACCGACGACCGCCATGTAGGGAACCTTCCACACCTCACCGTCCCGGATTCGATAGTTGAGCGTCTCGCTCCGGTCGTCCAGGTGGGCCCGAATGCCGGCGGCGGTCAGCCGCTGGGTGAGCCGGCGGGCCGCCTCCGTCTGCGCATCGGAGATGGGGATTACCCGTACCTGCTCCGGCGCGAGCCACACCGGAAACGCGCCGGCGAAGTGCTCGATCAGGATCGCGATGAACCGCTCGAAGGAGCCGCTCACCGCGCGGTGGATGACCACGGGACGGTGCTCGGTGTTGTCCTCGCCCACGTAGCGAAGGTCGAACCGCTCGGGCGCGTTGTAGTCGAGCTGGATGGTGCCGAGCTGCCAGCTCCGGCCGATCGAATCGGTGACGTCGAAGTCGATCTTGGGCCCGTAGAAGGCGCCGTCGCCGGGCTTGAGCTCGTACGGCATCCCCGTGGCCTCGAGCGCACCCTTGAGCGCGGCCTCGGCCTCATCCCACAGCTCGTCGCTCCCGATCCGGGTCTCGGGACGGGTGGCGAACTTGAGCGCCGCCGTGAGCCCGAAGGTGCGGTAGTAGCCGAGGATGAAGTCCATGAGAAACTTCACCTCGTCCACGATCTGCGCCTGAGTCAGGAAGACGTGGCAATCGTCCTGGGCGAACTGCCGGACCCGGGTGAGCCCCGACAGCGCGCCGGTCACCTCGTTCCGGTGCAGCACGTCGAAGGTGACGTACCGAAGCGGCAGATCGCGGTACGAATGCTTCTTCGTCGAGTACAGCAGATAGTGCGACGGGCAGTTCATCGGCTTGAGCGATGAATCGTGCTCGCCGGTCTCCTTGTTGAGCACCAGGAACATGTTCTCCCGGTACTTGCCCCAGTGGCCGGAGGTCTCCCACAGCATCTTGTTGTAGAGCAGCGGCGTCTTGATCTCGCGAAACGCCCTGGCCTGCCGCTCACGCACGAACTCCACCAGCAGGTTGTACACCGTGGTGCCGCGCTCGGTCCAGAACACCGCGCCGGGGGACGACGGGTGGAAGGTGAACAAGTCCAGCTCGCGTCCCACCCGCCGGTGGTCGCGCTTTCGCGCCTCCTCCAGACGGTGGAGGTAGGCGTCGAGCTCCTCCTTTTTGAACCAGGCGGTGCCGTAGATGCGCTGGAGCATCTGGCGGCGCTCGTCGCCGCGCCAATAGGCGCCCGCCCCGTGCAGCAGCTTGAAGTGCTTGAGACGTCCGGTGCGCGGAATGTGCGGCCCGCGGCACAGGTCCTGGAATGGCCCGTCGGTATACACCGTGATGGTCTCGCCCTCGCCCAGCTCGCTGATGCGCTCGAGCTTGAGCGGGTCGTCGGCGAACCGGCGGTTGGCCTCCGCCCGGTCCACCACCTCGCGGACGAACGGATAGTCCCTGGCCGTTACCTCGGCCATCTTCGCTTCGATCTTTTCCAGGTCCTCGGGCGTGAACGGCCGGTCGACCTGGAAGTCGTAGTAGAAGCCGTCCTCGATCGGCGGTCCGAAGCCGATGCCCGCAGTGGGGAACAACTCGCGGACCGCGGTGGCGAGGATGTGGGCGGAGCTGTGCCGCAGGACCTCGAGCGCGTCGGGATCCTTCTCGGTGAGGATCGCGAGCTTGGCGTCGGCCTCGAGCGGCCGATCGAGGTCCCAGATGCTGCCGTTGACCCGGGCCGCCAGCGCCGCGCGCGCCAGACCGGGGCCGATGCTCTCGGCCACCTGGCGCGCGGTGGTGCCGGCGGAGACC
>DASSMN010000217.1:0-3819 GCA_035688885.1 Gemmatimonadales bacterium | reverse complement strand
CGCCGGCACCGCGCCCCCGTTCCGCCGAGCCGGAGACGACCCAGCAGGCGGCAGGCCGGGAGCTGGACGAGATCGCCCGGATTCTGAGTGAGCGCTTCGAGGTTGGCGAGCGGACGGGCCGCAGCACGCTCCTGCTCAGCTTTGCCGCCCGGGACCGCCGGGATACCCGCCCGGTCGAGCTGCACGTGCTCCGGCCCCGCCTGGCCGCGCTGGGGAACGGCGCCCGGGTGGCGGAGGTGCTGGAGCGGGTCGCGGCGCTGCACGATCCCCGGATCGTGCCGCTCCGCGAATGCGGGGTGCTTCAGGGGCTGATGTACTTCACCACTCCGCCGGTGGAGGGTTCTTCCCTGCGCGACCGCCTGGCCCGGGAGCGCCAGCTGCCGGTGGACGACGCCCGCACCGTCGCGGGAGAGCTCATCGAGGCGCTCGCCTACGCCCACGGTCGCGACGTCCGTCACGGCGACCTGCGGCCCAAGCACCTTCTGCTCGGCCGGAGCGGCGTCGCGATCACCGGCTTCGGGTTGGTCGAGGCGCTCGACCTGGCCGCGGCCGGTAGCGCGGGCAGCACCGCGGTAACCATCGGCGCCCCGGCGTATCTCTCGCCCGAGCAGCTCTCCGGCGAGACCTCGGCCGACGAGCGCAGCGACCTCTACAGCGTCGGGTGCATCCTGTTCGAGATGCTGGCCGGCGAGGCGCCGTTCTCCGGGAACAACATGGCGGCCGTGCTGAGCCGCAAACTCACCCAGCCGGCGCCCAAGGTCAGGAGCCTGCGCGAGAGCGTGCCCCCGGCACTGGAGGGGTTCATCGACCGGTGCCTCGCGCGGCTGCCCGCGGATCGCTTCCAGCGGGCGACGGAGGCGCGAGAAGCGCTGCTGGCGGCGCGATGAGCGACACCCTGGCCGCGGCGCTCGCCGCCGAGCTGGCCAGCCGCTACGTCGTCGAGGGTGAGCTCGGACGTGGCTCCAGCGCCACCGTCTACCTCGCCCGCGACCTGCGGCATGGCCGCCGGGTCGCGCTCAAGCTGCTGCACGCGGCCCTCGGCGAGATGCTGGGCATCGAGCGCTTCCAGCGGGAGATCCGCACCCAGGCCCGGCTGCAGCATCCCCACATCCTGCCGCTGTTCGACTCCGGCCAGGCCGGCGGCCGACTCTTCTACACCATGCCGTACGTGGAGGGCGGGTCCCTCAGGGACCGGCTCCGCCGCGAGGGGCGGCTGCCGGTGGAGGCCGCCGTGCAGCTGGTGGTGGAGGTGGCGACCGGGCTCGGCTACGCACATGCCCTCGGGGTGATCCACCGGGACATCAAGCCGGAGAACATTCTTCTCTCGGCCAACGGGCACGCGCTGCTCACCGACTTCGGCATCGCGTACGCCCTGGAGGATCGGGCCGGCCGGGCGCGCCTCACCGAGAGCGGCATCGCCCTCGGCACGCCGACGTACATGAGTCCCGAGCAGTCCACCGGCGACGAGACGCTGGACGCCCGCTCGGATCTGTACGCGCTGGCCACGGTGCTGTACGAATGTCTCGCCGGCCGGCCGCCGTTCACCGGACCCAACGCGCGTTCGATCATGACCCGCAGGCTGGTCGAGGCCGCGGCCCCGCTCCGGAGCCACCGGCCGGACGTTCCGGCCTCGATCGATGCCGCGGTGGCCCGGGCCCTCGCGCGTCAACCCAACGATCGCTACGAGAGCGTGGCGGAGTTCGTCGCCACGCTCACGACCGTACCCGCGCCGCCACCGCCACCCCGCCGCTGGCGCCGGGCGCTGCTGGGGACGCTGGGCGTCGTGCTCGTCGCGGCGGCGGCCCTGGGCGGGTACGGCGCGCTCCACCGGCCCGGCCGGGCGGCGTCGCCACCCGGCCCGCAGATGCTGGTCGTGCTGCCCTTCCGGAACCTCGGGCCGCCCGAGGATAGCTACTTCGCCGACGGACTGACCGAGGAGATGACCAGCCGCCTGGCCCGACTCTCCGGGCTTCGCGTCATCAGCCGGACCAGCGCCGACCAGTATCGGGAGAGTCGGCGGCCGCTGCGGGAGATCGGTGCGGAGCTGGGCGCCGCGTACGTGCTCGAAGGAAGCGTGCGCTGGGAGCGGAGTCCCGGCTCACCCGGACGGATCAGGGTCAGCCCCCGGCTCATCGCGGTCACCGACGACACCCCGCTGTGGACGGCCGACTACGACGCGGAGATCACCGAGGTGTTCCAGGTCCAGTCGGAGATCGCCGGCCGGGTGACTTCCGCGCTGGACGTGGCCCTCCGTGCCGGCGACCGCGCGGCGCTGGACACCCGGGAGACCTCGAGCCCCGAGGCCTACGACCTGTATCTTCGCGGCAACGATTACCTCGGTCGGAGCAATCAGGAGGCGGACCTCACCAACGCGGCCCGGCTCTTTCAGCAGGCGGTGACCGCGGATTCCGGATTCGCGGTGGCGTGGGCCAAGCTGGCCCGCTGCCACACCCAGATCTACTGGCATTACTACGATCACTCGGCCTCCCGGCTGGCGCTGGCCCGCGCCGCGCTCGACCGCGCCGCGCGCCTGGGTCCGGACTTGCCGGAAACTCATATGGCCCAGGGGTTCTTCGCCTACTGGGGGCGGCTCGACTATGACACCGCGCTGCGTGAGTTCGAGACCGCGCTCCAGCTCAGCCCCAGCAGCAGCGAGCTGCTGCAGGCCATCGGGTACGTCGAGCGCCGCCGGGGGCGGTGGGAGGAGTCGCTGGGTCGCTTCGCCGAGGCGCTCCGATATGACCCGCGCTCCGGGGTGCGCAACTTCGACGTGGGCGACAACTACTTTTCGCTCCGCATGTACTCCGAAGCCGATCACTACCTCGAGCGGGCCATGACGCTGTCGCCCGAGTGGTCCAACCCGTACATGTACCGGGCCTGGCTGCAGGTCGTCTGGAGAGGAGACACGGCTCGGGGCCGGGCGCTGGTGCGCGAAGGGCTCACCCGGATCGAGCCGGGCCGCTTCGCCCCGTCGTTCCACGGGGGCGACCGGATCTCGGCTTCGCTGGTGACCTCGGACCCCGGCTTCTGGCCCATGCTCGACGCGCTCTCGCTCGTGACGTTCACCGGCGATACGGCGCGGTACCACCTGATCAAGGCGGAGCAGGCGTATTTCCGCCGGGACGCCGCCGCCGAGCGAGGGCACGCGGACTCGGCTCGTGTGGTGCTCGAGCCCCGGGTCCGGAGCCTACCCGACGAGGCGAAGCTGCTCGGTCCCCTGGCACTGGCCTACAGCCACCTCGGTCGCCACGCCGAGGCGGTCCGCGCGGGCGAGCGCGCCGCGGCCAACCTGCCGGTCGAGCGCGACGCAGTCTCCGGTCCCTTCGTGCTCGGCTATCTGGCGCGAGTCTACCTGATGGCCAATCGGCCCGAGCAGGCCATCGCGATTCTGGAGCGGCTGAGCCGGCTCCCGACCTGGGTATCTCCCGCCGAGCTCCGAGTCGATCCGATCTGGGCTCCGCTGCGCAACAACCCGCGGTTCCAGCGGCTCGTCGAGGGGGTGGCGCCGGTCTCGTGAGCGAGGGAAGCTACGCCCGGATCTACGCCGTGGTCCGCCGAATTCCTCGGGGGCGGGTCGCGACCTATGGCCAGGTGGCCGAGCTGGCCGGGCTGGCTGGACATGCACGACAGGTCGGTTACGCGTTGCACGCGCTCTCATCCGGCACGGCCCTGCCGTGGCACCGAGTGGTGAACGCTCGGGGCTCGTGCAGTCTCAGGGCGGTGCCCGGCGCCGAGCTGACACAGCGGCTTCTCCTCGAGAAGGAGGGCGTGCGGTTCGACGCGCGAGGACGGGTGTCGCTGGCCCGGGTCCGCTGGCAC
>DASSMN010000513.1:0-5704 GCA_035688885.1 Gemmatimonadales bacterium | reverse complement strand
TCGGTTGCGTGGCCTTCGCCCTCTTCACCATCGGCTGCTCCCTCGCGCCTTCGATGCCGGCGCTGATCGGCCTGCGCCTGCTCCAGGGAATGGCGGGCGCGCTGCTGGTCCCCAACAGCCTGGCCATGCTGGAGACGTCGTTCCAGGGCGAGGATCGCGGCGCCGCCATCGGCCAGTGGGCCGGATGGTCCGCGGTCTCGACCGCGCTGGGGCCGCTCGCGGGCGGGTGGCTGGTAGACGCCGGATCGTGGCGGTGGGTGTTCGCCAGCGTGGCGCCGTTCGCCCTGGGCGCCGCGTGGCTTTCGCTGCGGCACGGGCCGGCGGGCGAACGGTCCGCCGTCCGCAAGACCGCCCGCCTCGATTACCTCGGGGCACTCCTCGCGACGGTTGGACTGGCCGGCCTGGTCGGGGCGCTGATCATCGGTCCTGCCCGTGGCTTCGGAACACCGCTGGTGCTCTGCGCCGGCATCGCGGGCGCCCTGCTGCTGCTCGGCTTCGTAGCGCACGAGCGGCGGCTGGGTCGTCTGAACTCCGAGCCGCTGCTGCCGCTTCGCGTGTTCCGATCCCGACAGTTCACGGGCGCCAACCTCATGACCCTCCTGGTATACGGCGCGCTCAACGGGCTGATGTTCCTGCTGATGCCGCAGCTGCAGGACAACCTCGGCTACGACGCGCTCACCGCGGGCGCCGCACTCCTGCCGGTCAACGCCATCATGCTGACCCTGTCGCCGGTGGCCGGGCGTGTGGCCGCCAGGGTCGGACCCAGGTTTCCGATGGTGGTTGGCGCACTGACCGCCGCCGCCGCGATGGCGTTGTTCGCGCGGGTTCAACCGGGGGCTTCGTACCTCGGCGCCGTGCTGCCGGCGGCCATCGTGTTCGGTCTGGGACTCGCGTGCATGGTGGCACCGCTGACCGCCGCGGTGCTCGGGGCCGTCGATCAGCGCGAGGCGGGAGTGGCCTCGGCCATCAACAACGCCGCGGCGCGGCTCGCCGGGCTGTTCGCGGCCGCCGCGCTCCCGTTGGCGGCCGGCCTCGGTGGGATGACGCGGCTCGAGGGGCCGGCGTTCGCCGCCGGTTATGCCCGCGCGATGTGGATCTGCGCTGCCCTGTGCGGGGCGGGCGCGCTCGTGGCGGCCTTCACGGTCGGGCGACCGACCAGGCGGTCCAATTAGGGCCGAGACGGCCCCCATTATCATCCGGCATCATGCCAGCCGCTCCAACCGGACGCCGCTCCATGCTGCGTGCGCTCCGGCACCGCAACTACCGGCTGTTCTTCGCTGGACAGAGCCTCTCGCTGGTCGGCACCTGGATCACGCGCATTGCCACGAGCTGGCTCATCTATCGGCTCACCGGCTCGGCCCTGCTGCTGGGCATTGTGGGGTTCTGCGGACAGATCCCCACGCTGTTCCTGGCACCGGTGGCGGGCGTGTTCGTGGACCGATGGGATCGGCACCGGGTGCTGCTGGTAACGCAGGTGTTGTCGATGCTGCAGTCGCTGGCGCTCGCGGTGCTCGCCCTGGCCGGCATCATTACCGTGGCCGAGGTGCTGGCGCTGCAGGTATTCCAGGGCGTCATCAACGCGTTCGACACGCCCGCGCGCCAGGCGTTCGTGGTGTCGATGATCGAGGATCGCGCCGACCTGCCCAACGCGATCGCCCTCAATTCATCCATGGTGAACGCCAGCCGCATCCTCGGGCCGTCCATCGGCGGGGTGCTCATCGCGGCGGTGGGTGAGGGCTGGTGCTTCCTGGTAGACGCCATTTCCTACCTGGCGGTGCTCGCGTCCCTGCTCGCGATGCGCATGGTGCGCGAGCAGCGCCGCCCGGGCTCGGCGCGGCTGGTCGAGGAGCTCACCACCGGCTTCCGCTACGTCACCGGCTTCACGCCGATCCGGACCGTGCTGCTCCTGCTTGCCGTCGTGAGCACGATGGGCATGCCGTACACCGTCCTGATGCCGGCCGTGGCCGCCAAGCTGCTCCATGGCGGCCCCCATACGCTGGGCTGGCTCATGACGGCCTCGGGCGTCGGCGCGCTGGCCGGGGCGTTCTTCCTGGCCGCGCGGCCCTCCGTGCTCGGGCTGGGACGGGTGATCGCGACCGCGTCGGCGACGTTCGGCGCCGGGCTCATCGCGCTGGGGCTCTCGCGCGCGCTCTGGCTTTCACTCCTCATCATGCCGCTCATCGGGGCGGGGTTCATGGTGTCGCTGGCGGCGTCCAACACCATCATCCAGACGCTTTCCGAGGAGCATCTCCGCGGTCGGGTCATGGCGTTCTATACCATGGCGTTCCTGGGCACCGCGCCGCTCGGCAGCCTGCTCGCGGGCGTGCTGGCTGATCGGATCGGCGAGCCGGCCACCATCGCCGCCGGCGGCGTGGTCTGTCTCCTGGGGGCAGGCTGG
The DNA here is from genome assembly GCA_035688885.1 of Gemmatimonadales bacterium. Classification (GTDB taxonomy): domain Bacteria; phylum Gemmatimonadota; class Gemmatimonadetes; order Gemmatimonadales; family GWC2-71-9; genus CAVVWJ01. Next base: position 3,306 of record DASSMN010000513.1, on the reverse strand, counting down.
TTTGCGAGCCGGCTGCCTCGGCTTCGTGAGCTCGTCCGTCCCATCTACGTCGAGCGCGGCATTCTGGCGCCACCGCCTCCGCAGGCGACCGAACCCGAGGCGCGGTGGGTCCCTCCAGTCGCCGGCCGAGGCTGAACGGCCGCTCAGCTGGAACCCCAGCTACCGAGCGCGCCTGCCCGCCTCGTCTCCTAACCCTTGGATCGGTTGGCCGGGTTCGAGCCCTAGCGGAGGTCGGCCAGGGCGGCCTTGGCGGCGTGGTAGCCCCCCATGCCGTGGACGCCCCCGCCCGGCGGGGTGGACGCGGAGCACAGGTACACGCCTTTGAGCGGCGTGCGGTAGGGTGAAGGCGTGAGCACCGGGCGGCGGACCACTTGCAGCAGGTCCATCCGGCCCCCGTTGATGTCGCCCCCCACCAGGTTGGAATTGCGTTGCTCGAACTGCGCCGGACTGATCGTGCTCCGGGCCAGGATCCGCTCCCGGAAGCCGGGCGCGAATCGCTCGACCTGGCGCTCGATCTGTTCGGTGGCATCTCCCGGCCAGCCGTGAGGCACGTGACAGTAGGCCCAGGCGGTGTGGCGTCCTGCCGGGGCCCGGGTAGCATCGAACAGGGTCGGTTGCACGAACAGGACGAAGGGCCGGTCGTGGAGCTCGCCCCGCTCGTGGGCAGCTTCGGAGGCCGCGATTTCCTCCAGCGTCCCACCCAGGTGCACGGTCGCGGAGCGCGTGCATGCGGGGGAGGTCCAGGGAACGGGAGCATCGAGCGCCCAATCGAGCTTGAAAGCCGCGGCCCCGTAGCGGTAGCGCTCCAGCGCGCGGCGGTAGCGATCGGGCAGGCGCTGCGCCGCCATGCGGGCGAACTGGTGCGGGCCCAGGTCCAGCATGACCACCCGGGGCGCACCCAGCTCGTCAAGGCTGGTAACCGGCGCGTCGGTCTGCACCTCCCCGCCGAGTGAGCGAAAATAGCTCGCCAGGGCGTCCGCGAACCGCTGCGAGCCGCCGCGGGCGATCGGCCAGCCGACGGCGTGGGCCGCCGCGCCGAGCAGGAGACCGAAGGCAGCGGTGCCCGGAGCCTCGAGGGCCAGGAAGGAATGGGCGGCGTTGCCGGCGAACAGCGCGCGTGCCGGCGTCCCATGCAGACTCCGCGCGACGAGCGTGGCCGGCAGCAGGGCCAGCGCGCCGAAGCGCGCCATCAGCACGGGGCTGTGGGGTATGTGGAGTGGGCTCGCCAGCACATCCACCGACAGCTCGTCCCACGCGCGCGCGAAGGCGCCGTGCAGCCGTCGCCAGGACGGGCCGCCGTCGCCCAGGCCGCGGGCGGTGGCGTCCACCGATTGCTCGAGCACCGCGGCGGTCCCGCCGTCGAGCGGATGCGTCAGCGGGGCGTCGGGCTCGATCCACTCGAGGCCGAACTGCGTCAAAGGCAGCGACCGAAAGAACGGCGACGAGAGCGCGAGCGGATGCACCGCCGCGCATACGTCGTGGATGAAGCCGGGCAGCGTGAGCTCGGCCGACCGAAGACCCCCGCCCACGGTGGGCTTCGCTTCGCGCAGCACCGTGCGCAGTCCCGCCTGGGCCAGTATGATGGCGGCGGCCAGGCCGTTGGGTCCGGATCCTACGACGACGGCGTCGGGAGAGATGGACATGGGCGCTGGAAGATAGCCACTCGACAGCGAGATACGACGCCGCAAGTGGCGATATCACAATGTCATCGTGACCGCTCGGGCGCGGAGCCCGGTGATACTGCCCTCGGACATCACCCTTCCCGCGGCCGCAGGTTTGAGCCGACGACTTCACTCGGGAGGGTGTATGGAGGCCACCGGTCGGACGTCGGCTCCGCTCGTGCTGCTGGTCGATCAGGATCCCGCCACGCGAACCCTGCTGACGCCGCTGCTGCGACCGCATGGCCTGGAAGTGGTGCAGACGCGCGCCAGTGCCGCCGCGCTCGAGTTGCTCCAGCGGGTGGCGCGGCGCTTCCGACTTGTGGTGGTGAGCGTGGAGCTGGAGGGGCTGTTCGGAGCAGTGGTGCTGGAGACTGTGCGGCTCTTCAGGCCCGAGCTGGCGACCATCTGCCTCACCGCGTCCTCCCCCGCGGCGGTGCCCGCACAGGGGGGCTGCCTCATGAAGCCCGCCACCAGGGAGGCCTTGCGGGAGCGGATCAGCGAGGCGCTCGCCGGCGCGCCGTCGCGTGCCCCAGCCGTCTCCCTCGCGCCCGAGGTGATCGCGAAGGCCAGACGCGTGTTCGAGCGCTCCGGCAGCCTGATCGCCGCCGCTCGGGAGATCGGGTCGGGGATGTCCGATCAGTCCCCGTTCTAGGCCTGGCGTCAGCCGTCGGTCCGGCGCGGCCTCGATGCCTCTCCGTTCCGCTTCTCGCGTGCCCCGAGCGCCTGATGAACCTTGGCGATCAGCTCGTCTCGGGTGAATGGCTTGGCCAGGAACAGCACGTCGGGGTTCTCGAGCCCCTCCCGGACGAGGACCTCCGCCGGAAAGGCCGACATGAACAGCACCGAGGTGGTGGGCCACTGCTCTCGAACCACGCGCGCCAGGTCTACGCCGTTCATCTCAGGCATGACGACATCGGTAATGACCAGCTGAACCGCCGGACGAGCGGTCTGCAGAACTTCGAGCGCCTCACCGAGGGAGGCAGCCTCGAAAACCCGGGCGCCGGCCTCGGACAGGAACCGGAACACGGCCTGGCGAACCACGCCGACATCGTCGACTACCAGCACACTGCGGCCCGCGAGGGGGGAGAGCAAATTCTGATCGGTCACGGCGCTTATGGTGAGAGAGCGACGACGGGGGCAAGAACGTCCGGGCAAAGAGCCATATTGGAGCGCCTGGCGCTGTGATCCGGATCACGTTGGCAGGTCGTTGTGTGGAAAACTGAAACCGCTTTAGTCAGATTCCCGTCCCATAGGTACCCGCGTTCCCCGTGATCCCTCGTCTCGAGACCAGCATGCACGCTCGGACCCGCCGCTTCTGCCTTGGCCTGGCGCTCGTCGCGTTCGGCGCCGTGCCCGGCGCCGCGGCCGACAGTCCCGCTCCCACCCTCGCCTACAGCATCGACCTCAACCGGCGGGCGGACGATCTCTTCCACGTGACGCTCCGGGTGACCGGGCTCGGGCCGGACAACGCCATCTACCAGTTCGCCTCGACCGCGCCAGGCACGTACCAGGTGATGAACATCGGGCGCTACGTGAAGGGCTTCGCGGCGTACGATGCGCGCGGCCGCAGCGTGCCGGTGGAGCAGGTATCGGTCAACCAGTGGAAGCTGTCCGCGCCGGGCCGGGTGCGCACCATCCGCTACAC
>DASSMN010000500.1:0-3206 GCA_035688885.1 Gemmatimonadales bacterium | reverse complement strand
GCCGCGTGCCCGGAGCGCGGCGGTCAGAAAGGCGCAGGTCGAGCCCTTCCCGTTCGTGCCCGCCACGTGAATCGAGGGAAACTGCCGCTCGGGATGGCCGATCGCCTCGAGCAGACTCAGCGTCGGCTCGAGGCTCCACTTGATGCGTCCGGCTTGTCGAGGGAACAGATAGCGGCACGCGTCCTGGAAGGACCAGCGACTCAGTCGCCCGCCTCCGCCGGCGCCCGGCCGGCCATATGGCGCAGCAGCTGCGCCGTGGTCTCCCGCAGCTCGCTCCGCGGCACGACCGCATCGACCATGCCGTGGTCCAGCAGGAACTCCGAGGTCTGGAAGCCCTCGGGCAGGTCCTGCCCGATGGTCTGCTTGATGACGCGCGGACCCGCGAATCCCACGACCGCCCCCGGCTCGGCGAGGATCACGTCGCCCTGCATCGCGTACGACGCCGACACGCCACCCGTCGTCGGATTCGTCAGGATGGACACGAAGGGGACGCCACGCTCGCCGAGCTCGGCCACCACGACGGACGCCTTCGCCATCTGCATCAGCGACAGGACCCCTTCCTGCATCCGCGCGCCGCCCGAGGCCGACACGATGATCAGCGGCACCCGCCGGTCGATCGACCGGCGCGCCAGCCGGGCGACCTTCTCGCCCACGACCGACCCCATCGAGCCGCCCATGAAGGCGAAGTCCATCACGCCCAGGTTGATGGCCATGCCGTCCAGCCGCCCATAGCCCGTCCGGATCGCTTCGAACGGACCGGCCTTCTTGATGGCGGCCTGCATGCGCTCGCGGTAGTTCTCGAATTTCAGCGGGTCGCCCGACCTGAGGCTCTGGTCGAGCTCGTGCCAGGAGCCCTCGTCCACCAGCAGATCGATGTACTCCTGCGCGCCGATCCGGCGATGGGCCCCGCAATTCGGGCAGACGTTCAAGGCGCGCGCGAAGCGCTCCTTGATGTCGATGTGCCCGCATTCGTCGCATTTCTCCCACGCGTCGGCTGGGATCTCCAGCCTCACGCGCTCGGAGGTGCGGGGTTTACGCTCCTTTTTGAACCATGCCATGCAGGGAATCGTGGGGGTGCGGAAGCGGACAATCTCGCCGCCAGTGCCGCCCCGCGCTAGGCCTCAAGCTGTAACTCCTTGCTAATGGTCGGCATAGCCGGACTGGCGCGACTCCCATGCCACCCGGAGGACGATCCCCACCGCCAGCGCGCAGGTCAGCAGGAACGACCCCCCGTAGGAGAAGAACGGCAACGGGATGCCGGTGACGGGCAACAAGTTCACCGCCATGCCGTCGTTTTCCACGATGTGGGTGAACAGCATCCCCGCGATCCCGAACACACAGAAGCTCGAGTACGGGTCGGTGGCACGCCGGGCGATGCGCAACAGGATGACCAGCAGCGCCGCGAAGAGTGCCAGCGCCAGCAGGACGCCCGCGAAGCCGAGCTCCTCGCCGACGATGGGGAAGATGAAGTCGGTGTGCTGGGCGGGAAGGAACGCCAGCCGCTTCTGCGATCCGTGCGTGAATCCCTTGCCGAACCATCCGCCCGAGCCGATGGCGATCTTCGACTGGATGATGTGCCACCCGGTCGCGCGGGGATCCGCTTCCGGATTGAGAAATGCCAGGAACCGGCTCTGCTGGTACGGCGCGAGGTGTCGCCAGAACGGCAGGGCCACCACGCCCATCACGATGTTCGCCAGCATCACCGTCAGCCCCTCCCACAGAAAGGGGCGGATCCAGAGCATGAGGGCGAACAGCAGAACGATCCACGTCCCCCAGACCGCGGTGGAGAACGCCAGGACCAGGCCGATGACGGGCGAGACGAGCAGCAACAGCATTCCCGTCTTGGCACCGGCCCAATACAGCATGGCGAAGAGAATCGCGATGAACACGATCGCACTGCCGAGATCCGGCTGCAGCACGACCAGTCCGAACGGCACGAGCGTGATCGCCCCCGGGTATACGAGATCCCGCAGACTCGCCGGTGGCCCGCGCCGCGCCGCCAGCCAGCGGGCCAGCATCAGAATGACGGCGACCTTGGCCAGCTCGGCCGGTTGCCCCAACCGGTGCCCCCCGAGGGCGATCCACGAGCGGCTGCCCGCCGCGGTCCCCGCGCCCGATCCGAACACCAGCGTGACCAGCAGCACGAAGACGGCCGTGCCGTATACGTACGGCGCGGCCCACTCGAGCAGCCGCGGTGAGACCCGGAACACCAGGATGCCGCACGTGATCCCGAGCACGAGCCAGACGAGCTGCCGCACCCAGATCGTCGCGACGACGGTCGGAACGTCGGTCTGCCCGGCCGAATACAGCATGAGCAGCCCGTAGATGGCCAGCGCCGCCACGACGCCCAGCAGGGGGCGGTCGAGCTCACGGAATCGGCGGAACACGGGTGGTGTCGGGGATGTGAGGCAACGAATCGGGAGGGGCACCGAGCAGCAGCGTGTCTCGCGGCGCGGAGTCGCTCGGGAGAGTGAACTGATACCGCGCCGTGGTGGTATCGGCGCCGAGGTAATGGGCAATCACGCGTGCCACGAGGGGCGCCAACGCAGCCCCGTGCCCCGAGTATTCACCAATGACTCCCACGACCACGCGCGGGCTGTCGGCCGGGGCGAAACCGATGAACCATCCGTGATTGATCCCCTGCGTGCTCTGGGCGGTGCCGGTCTTGCCGGCGATCTTGAGGTCGGCCAGGCGGGCGCCCTGCCCGGTCCCGCGCTCCACGACGTTGATCATCGCCTGGCGCAGGCCGGCCAGCTGCTCCGGGCTCAGCCCGAGATCGTAGGAGGGCTCCGTCGTCGGCGGCCGCACCAGATACGGCGGGCGTGACTTCCCGTCGCTCGCCAGCATCTGGTAGAGCCGCACCATGTCGAGCAGCGTCTGGCTGTTCTCCCCCTGGCCGATCGCCAGGTTGAGGGAGACCGCCGAGGTCCAGCGGCGCGGGCCGTACAGCCGGTCGTAGTATTCCGTGCCGCTCGGGAACTGGGGGGCCATCTCGCCAGGCAGGTCCACGCCGGTGCGCGAGCGCAGCCCCAACGCGTTGGCGTCCTCCAGCAGCGACGTGAGACCGAGTTTCAGACCGAGCTGGTAGAAGTAGACGTCGCAACTCTGCGCGATCGCCTGCTCCAGCGTCAGGCTGCCGTGTCCTTCGGCGCTCCAGCATCGGAAGAACCGGTTGCCGTACTGCAAGCCGCCCCGGCAGGGAATCG
>DASSMN010000335.1:0-8847 GCA_035688885.1 Gemmatimonadales bacterium | reverse complement strand
GGCGACGCCCGGGAGGCGGCGCGCTGGCTGCTGTGGGAGCTGGGTCAGGTCACCGGGGCACGGCCCGCTTCGATTCAGGGCTTGTACCAGGCGCGCGGCCGGGGTGACGTGAGCGGATTTACGGTGCCCGCCATCAACGTGCGCATGATGGCCTACGACACGGCGCGCGCGGTGTTCCGCGCGGCCCGGGCGGGGAAGGCCGGTGCCATCCTGCTCGAGATCGCACGCTCGGAGATCGCCTACACCGAGCAGCGACCCGCCGAATACGTGGCGGTCTTGATCGGCGCCGCGCTGCGCGAGGGCTATACCCTGCCGCTGTTCATTCAAGGCGATCACTGCCAGGTCAACCACAAGAAGTACCAGGCGGACCCGGGGGGAGAAGTCGGCGAGGTGATGAAGCTGATCGCCGAGGAGATCGGCGCCGGCTTCTACAACATCGACGTGGACACCTCGACGCTGGTCGACCTGTCACAGCAGGGGCTCGACGCCCAGCAGCGGCTCAACTACGAGCGCGCGGCCGAGATCACCGCGTTCATCCGGGAGCAGGAGCCCGAGGGGGTGACCGTCTCGGTGGGCGCCGAGATCGGCGAAGTGGGCATGAAGAACAGTACGGTCGAGGAGCTGCATGCGTTCATGCAGGGCTACAACCGGGCGCTCGCGGCGCGCGGGGCCGGACTGGTGGGCATCAGCAAGATCTCGGTCCAGACCGGTACCTCGCACGGCGGGGTCGTGCTGGCCGACGGCTCGATTGCCGACGTCAAGCTCGATCTCCAGGCCCTGGCGGCGCTGTCCAAGGCGGCGCGGGAGGACTACGGACTCGCGGGGGCGGTGCAGCACGGTGCCAGCACGCTGCCGTCCAGCGCGTTCGGTAACTTCCCTCGGATCGAGACCGCCGAGATCCACCTCGCCACCAACTTCCAGAACATCGTCTTCGATCATCCCAAACTCCCCACCGCGCTCCGCGACCGGATCCGGCCCTGGCTGGAGGAAAACGCCGCCGGCGAGCGGAAGAGCGGCGACACCGCCGAGCAGTTCTACTACAAGGCCCGGAAGAAGGCGATCGGGCCGTTCAAGCGCGACTTCTGGTCGTTGGACGAGGACGTTCGCTCGGCCATTGCCGCCGACCTGGAGCGCACCTTCGCCTTCCTGTTCGAGCAGCTCAACGTCAACGGGACCGACAAGGACGTCAATCGCTTCGTCCAGGCGCCGATGCAGCACCACGCGGCGCTCAAGCCGGCGCTGGTGTCGGCGGAGGACGATCCGGACGCCGGAGAATAGGAGGAACGATGGCACGGCGCAGAGGTGGTCGCGAAGTGGTATACGTGGAGCGCGGAGGCGATGCCTCGGCCAAGTGGCTGTTCTGGGGTGCGTTGCTGGGCGCGGGTCTGGCCTTGCTGTACGCGCCGCGTACCGGCGAAGAAACCCGCCGCGTGCTGCAGCGGAAGCTGTGGAAGCTCCGGGCGGTCACCGAGGAGAAGCTGGACGAGCTGGCCCAGCAGTTCTCGAGCGGCCGCGAGGCGCTGCAGGATCTGACCGACGATGACGACGACGACCTGGACGACTTCGAGGAGACCCCGTCGCTCCGGTCCCGTGCCGGCGCCCGGGAGGCCGGCGGATCGGCCCGCGACGAGCTCGAGCGCCGCCTTGCCGAATCTCGCGCCCGCCGCCGCGCCGCCGGCGACCTCGAGGAGCCGCTCGCCTGAAACGGCTGAGACCCGGCGGGTGGCATCGGACGCCCGCCGGCTTTCTGCGCCGTGCCCTGCAGGCTGCCGACGAAAACAACATCCCGTTTCTGGCCAGCGCGCTCACGTTCGACGCCCTGCTCGCGGCCATCCCGTTCGTGCTCCTGGTGCTGATCGGGCTCACGCACGCGGCTCAGGCCATCGCCGGTGGGCCCACGGTCGACGCGGCGGCGCTGTTCCGCCGGTTCTTTCCACCGCATGCCAGGAACGGCGGGGGCGATCCCTTCGCCTTCGTCACCGGGATCCTCGTGGGCGTGTCCCGGAACCGCGGCCAGATTTCGCTGTACGCGGTGCCGGCCTTCATCTGGTTCAGCACCCGCCTGTTCGCGGGAGTGCGCACGTCGCTCAACGACATCTATGACGTGTCGGCGCGGCCCGCCCCGCCGCGCCATTTTCTGCTCAACTGGCTGGCCGGGAAGGCGCGCGACATCGCCATGGTGGTGGCGACGGTGGTGCTCTTCCTGGTGAACACCGGCATCAGCACCCTGGTGGCGATCGCCTGGGCGCGAGGCTCCGAGCGGGTCATACCGCAGTTCGCATTCTTCTTCTCCACCGTCGGCCGGCTGCTGGGAGAGTTCCTGGCCTTCGTGTTCTCCGTTTCGCTGTTCTATGTCACCTACCGGTACGCGTCGCTCCGCCGCCTCCCCTGGCGCACCGCGCTGCTGGGCTCCACCTTCACGGCGCTCCTCTTCGAGGTCGCCAAGCGGCTCTACGGCCTGTATCTCACCCACTTCGCCTCGGTGGAGTCGGCCGGAGGCGACGCCAACATCGGTGCGGCGGTGCTGTTCATCCTGTGGGTCTACTACACGGCGATCGTCTTCCTGCTCGGGGCGGTAGTGGCGGAGACCTGGGAGCTGCGCTGGATGCAGCAGCGGCAACGAACCATCCTGGGCTGACCTCGGGCCGACAACCTAACGCGCGGAGGCGTGCATGCGACATTCGCTGAGTCTGGCTGTGGCACTGAGTGCTGCCTGCAGCTCGGCCCCGGCCGAGCGAGCGCCGGACAGCGCGCCGGCAGCCGAGCGGCTCGCCGCGGCGGACATGGCGGCTATTCGTGCCACCGACTCGGCCTTCGCCACGGCCATGGGCGCGGGCGATGCGGCGGGCGTGGCCGCGATCTATCTGCCGGATGCCCACCTGTTGCCGCCCGAGGCCGCTCCCGTCGAGGGGCGTGAGGCCATCCAGCAGTTCGTCGCGGGCCTCCTGGGCGCCTACCACGTCACCATCGTGGTCAGCGCCGACGAGATTGAGGGCCGCGGCGACCTGGCCTACGCCCGCGGTCACTACACGATGGAAGGCGTTCCCAAGGCGGCCGGCACCCCGCCGTTGCACGAGGAGGGGAAGTTCCTGGAGGTTCTCCGGCGCCAGCCGGACGGAACCTGGCGCTACGCGGTGGATATGTGGGGACCGAACGCTCCGGCGCCGGCGCCCAAGTAGGTTCCATCCGGAGGGCCGCCCGTATATATTGAGCATGCCTCAGGTCCGAAGGGCGCCGGCGCGTGAACCGCGTCAGGACCTCGCCGGTAGCAGCGCTAAGCGATGCCCGGTGTCGCTTCGGGGAGCCTGAGGCACTTTTCTTTCCCTCCGCCCATGACGATCGCGTGACCATCGCCCTCGCTCGCCGCTACCGCCCCAAGCGTTTCGCCGACCTGCTGGTCCAGGATCATGTCGCCGCCGTGCTGCGGGGTGCCGTGGCCCGCGGCCGGGTGGGCCATGGCTACCTGCTCACCGGTCCGCGCGGGGTGGGGAAGACCACCGCGGCTCGCATTCTCGCGATGGCCCTCAACTGTCCCAACCGGGACTCCTCGGGCGACCCCTGCGGCGAGTGCGAGAACTGTTCCCGCGTCTGGAGCGGCACGGCCAATCTGGATGTGGTCGAAATCGACGCGGCCAGCAACCGCGGCGTGGACGACGCCCGCGAGCTCCGCGAGCGCGCCATGTACGCCGCCTCCCGTGAAGGCCATTACAAGGTCTACATCGTGGACGAGGCGCACATGCTCACCCGCGAGGCCTGGAACGCGCTGCTCAAGGTGCTCGAGGAGCCGCCGCCCCGCGTGGTATTCGTGTTCGCCACCACGGAGCCGCAGAAGATCGCGGCCGCGGCGGCCCCGGTGCTGTCCCGCCTGCAGCGCTTCGACTTCCGCCGAATCGGCCCGTTGGCCATCCGGGAGCGTCTGCGGCAGGTGCTCGAGGCCGAAGGCATCGCCGCGGCCGACGATGCGCTCACCCTGATCGCGCGCCACGCCGACGGCGGGATGCGAGACGCCCTCAGCGTGTTGGATCAGTGCTTGAGCTTCGGTGAGGGGACCATAACCGCCGAGCGGGTCCGCGAGGTGCTGGGCCTGGTGGGCGACGAGCTCTACGCGGAGATCCTATCGCTGGTGGCGGAGCGCCGGCCCGAGGGCGTGTTCCCGCTGGTGGACCGGCTGGACAACGCGGGCGCCGATCTCGCCGAGTTCATGGCCGGCGTCGGCGAAACGTTGCGGGCGCTGCTCATGCTTCAGCTCGGCACCGAGCCGGAAGGCCTGACCGAGAGCCTGCGCCAGACCCTCGAGGCTCAGCGGGGTCGCCTCGATCCCGGCGACTTGCTCCGGATGCTTCGCCTGCTGGCCGACAATGAGACCGCCATGCGCCGGAGCGCCAACCCCCGGCTCATCGTCGAAACGCTGCTGCTCCGCTGGACCATGCTCGATCGGATCGTGGATCTGGCGCAGGTCCTGGGCGCCGGCGGTCCTCGCGGCGGCTCTCCCGGGCCGGCCCAGTCCGCTCCGGCACCTCGTACAGCGTCCGTCCCATCGCCCTCGGGTGCACCGGTCCCGCCTCGGCCGGAGCCGCGACCGGCCGGATCGGAAGCCGGTCGGCCGGCGACCGGCAGCGGACCCTCCGGTGTGGGGCGGGCGGCCGCGGACCCGCAGGCACCCACGGCGGTCATGGAACAGTTGCCGGCAGCGCTCGAGGCCATTCGCGAGGCCTGGCCCGAGCTCGTCGCGGAAGTCCGCGGCCAAAGTCGATTCCTGGGCGAGGCACTCGCCGCCACCACCCCGGCCAGCCTCGAGCTGCCCTGGCTCACGGTCGAGCTGGCGGAGGCCAACCCGTTGTTCGCCGAGCGGTTGCAGGCCCAGTCTCGCGCGGTGGAGGAGGTCCTGGGCCGGGCATTGGGCCAGCCGGCCCGGCTCCGCGTGGTCGAAGCGACGGCCGCGGGCGGGGCGCCCGCTGCGCCGCCTCGCAAGCTCACCGAGGCCAGCCTCAAGGCCGACCGGTTGCGCGGCTTCCGCTCGAAGGATCCCAGCCTCGACACCGCGGCCGATGCGTTAGATTTGGAGATCGTCGATTAACCCCTTTACTTTGCCGGGTCCATGGCTGGACTACCCGAGAGCATGGCAGATCTTCAACAGCTGTTCCAGCTGGGCCAGCAGATGCAGGGCCGGCTGCAGCAACTTCAGAGCGAATTGGCGGGGCGCACCATCGAGACGAACGCGGGCGGCGGGATGGTTCGCGTCACCGCCGATGGCCGGGGCACGGTTCGCGCCGTCGTGATCGACCCCGCCGTGTTCGAGGGCCGCGATGCCGAGTTCCTGGGCGACCTCGTGACCGCTGCCGTGGCCGAAGCGCAGCGCCGCGCGGCCGACCTCCTGCAGGCCGAGATGCGGAAGGTTCCCACGCTGCCTTTCGTCGCCGGCTGACGGTGAGCGCGATTGAAGCGCTGATCACCGAGCTGGCCCGGCTGCCGGGGATCGGGCGCAAGACGGCCCAACGTCTCACCTTCCATCTGCTCCAGCAATCTCCTGAACAGGCCACGCGGCTGGCCTCGGCGCTGGTCGCGGTGAGTGAGCGCGTGCGGCCGTGCCAGGAATGCGGCAACCTGACCGAGGAGCAGCCGTGCCCGATCTGCCGCGACCCGCGGCGCGACCCGGCGGTGCTCTGCGTGGTGGAAGAGGCCTCGACGGTGGCGGTGGTCGACCGCGCCACGGATTTCCGGGGGCGGTATCACGTGCTCGGCGGGCGGCTCTCGCCGCTCGACGGCATCGGGCCGGAGTCCCTGCGGCTCGACCACCTGGTCGAGCGGGTGCGCACCACGGGCGTGCGCGAGGTCATCCTCGCGACCAATCCCTCGATGGAAGGGGAAGTGACGGCCACCTACATCCAGCAGCTCCTGGCCGGACAGGACGTGCGGGTGACCCGGCTTGCGCGTGGGCTGCCCATGGGCGGCGACCTCGAGTACGTGGATGGCGTGACCCTGGCCCATGCCCTGGTGGCCCGGCAGGAGGTGCCGTGATGCGCTCGCGCGCGCTGTTGTTCGCGGGCGGGGTGGCGGCGGGCGTCGTGGCCGGCTGGATGCTGGCCCAGCGCCGGCTCTCGACCCACCAGCGCGATCTGTTCAGCCCGCGGCCGCTCCGCCGGCTGGCCGCGCTCGGCTACCTCGCCGGTCAGACCGGGGTGGACACCATCCGTGTCCTGCGCGACTACCTGGCGTGGGAGCGCCAGCCCGTCCTTCGTCGGCGGGCGCAGGCCATTCTGCGCGGCCTCGAGTCCTCCCTGGCGTGAGGACGGCACCGTGAGCGGCGCGTCGAGCTGGTCCTTCCGGGAGGACGATTCCCGGGCCATCCAGGCCATCCTGAGCGGCTTTCTCGCGGAGTCGAGCGCGCGCACGGCGCTCATCGTGGATCGCACGGGCCAGATGGTCGCAACGGTGGGCGAGGCGCCCCAGTTCGATCCCACGGCGTTCGCCTCGCTGACCGCGGCCGACTTCAGCGCCAACGACCAGCTCGCGCGAATGCTGGGGGAGCCTGAGTTCGGCGCTCTGTTTCACCAGGGCGAGCGGGAGTCGATGTACCTGGCGGACGTGGCGCGGCGGGTGATCCTCGTGGTCCTGTTCGACAATCGCACCACCCTGGGCTTGGTGAAGCTGCGCGTGAAGGCGGCGGTCGGCCAGTTGAGCCAGGTGTTCACCGACATGTTCAATCGTGACGGCACCAGCGCGCCGGGAGTGGCGTCGGAGTTTCTCGGCGAGGCGGAAGACGAGATCGACAAACTGTTCGGGGCCTGAGGGAGACCGCAAGCATGTCGATGATCAACTACGCCTCGCGCGAGATCAACTGCAAGCTCGTGTACTACGGGCCCGGGTTGGGGGGGAAGACCACCAACCTGGAGTTCGTCTACAATAAGGTCGCGCCCGGGTCGCGCGGGAAGATGATCTCGCTCGCCACCGAAACCGAGCGCACCCTGTTCTTCGACTTCCTTCCCGTCGACCTGGGCACCATTCGCGGATTCAAGGTCAAGTTTCATCTCTACACCGTGCCGGGCCAGGTGTACTACAACGCGTCCCGCAAGCTCATCCTCAAGGGCGTGGACGGGGTGGTATTCGTGGCCGACAGCCAGATCGAGCGGATGGACGCCAACATCGAGGCCATGCAGAACCTGTACGAGAACATGGCCCAGCACGGCTACGACCTCACCAAGATTCCGTTTGCCATCCAGTACAACAAGCGCGACCTTCCCAATGCGGCGCCAGTGGGCGAGCTCCAGTCGGCCCTCAACCCCGGCTGGCCCCAGGACGACCCCGCCAGGCAGAAGGTCACACCCGATCCCAATCGGGAGGGCGAGTACCTCGTGTCGCAGCAGGACGGCCAGTGGATCGAGCGGGCGCCCTTCTTCGAGGCCGTCGCCATCACCGGCGAAGGCGTCTTCGACACCCTCAAGGCGATCAGCAAGAGCGTCGTCAAGACCCTGGGCTAGGGCCCCCATGTGGACGGTCCCCAACATCATCACGGTGATCCGGATCTGCTTCACCCCGGTCATCGCGCTGTTGCCGTTCATCGAGGGGTACTGGCCCAAGCTCATCGCGTTTTTCATCTTCGTGGTCGCGGCCGTGAGCGATGTCTACGACGGGTACCTGGCACGGTCCCGGAACCAGGTCACCGACCTCGGCAAGCTGCTCGATCCCATCGCCGACAAGCTGCTGCTGTTCGCCACCCTGATCCCCATCTACTGGATCTCGCGCACGCGGCACGATCTCTACGACATACCCATTTGGGGCAGCATCCCGCTCTGGGTGTGCCTGCTGCTGATCGGGCGCGAAGTGGCCATGACGGTGTTCCGCATGTGGGCCAGCCGGCGAGGGGTCGTGATCGCGGCCGGCGGAGCGGGCAAGCTCAAGACCACCATCCAGAACATCTTCATCGGCGCCATCATCCTCTGGTTCGCGTTCCGCGACGCGCGGAAGCCGATGGGCTGGGAGCACAGCCGCTACGCGGACTACTGGAACCAGTTCCATGGGGGCTTCGTCGCCGTGACCCTCGCCGTGGCCACCCTGCTGACCGTGTACTCGTTCGTCCTCTACCTCTACCGCAACCGGTCGCTGTTCTCGGATCGCACCCGATAGCCCGGCGATGGACCTCGAGCTTCTGACCATCGGCACCGAGCTCCTGCTGGGTTTCACCGTCGATACCAACGGTGCGGAGATCGCCCGTGCGCTGGCGGCCATCGGAGTTCGGGTGGCGCGGCGCACCAGCGTGGGCGACACCCCCGACACCATCCGCGAGGCGGTCCGCGACGCCCTGTCCCGCACGGGGGCGGTCCTCACCACCGGCGGCCTGGGTCCCACCCGCGACGACATGAGCAAGGTGGTGGTGGCCGAGCTCTACGGCATGCCGCTCGAGTTCGAGCCAGCCATCTGGCAGGCGCTGGTCGCACAGTTCGCTCGCCTCGGCCGGACGCCGGCCGCGGCCAATCGCAGTCAGGCGGAGGTGCCGCGCGGCGCCACCGTGCTTCCCAATCGATGGGGGACGGCGCCTGGGCTCTGGCTCGAGGGCGCGCCCGGCCTGGTGATCATGCTGCCCGGCGTGCCGGGTGAGATGCGCAAGCTGCTGGAGCACGAGGTGGTGCCACGCCTGGCCGCCCGGAGCCGCGGCGGGGTGATCCGCTCGCGTGTGGTCAGGACTACCGGCATTCCCGAGTCGACGCTGGCTGAGCGGCTGGGCGAGATCGAGCGCGACGTGGCCCCGCTCACGTTGGCCTACCTGCCCGGCTTCGACGGCGTGGATCTTCGGCTCAGTGCCTGGGGGCTGGCGCCGGATGACGCCGATGCGAGACTCGCCGCGGGCGT
>DASSMN010000278.1:0-2145 GCA_035688885.1 Gemmatimonadales bacterium | reverse complement strand
TCGAGGAACCAGAGCCGCTGCTGGGAGAAGGAGAGCGGCGCCCCGTCCTGCCGGGCCACCGGCGAGGATGCCGGCAGGGCGGCGCGGCCGGTCTCCCGCCGGGCCTCCTCGACGGCGCGGGCCAGCCCCTCCACCGTGGGGGCGTCGAAGAACTGGCGGATGCCCAGCTCCACGCCGAAGAGGCGGCGCACCCGCGCCAGCACCTGGGTGGCGAGCAGAGAGTGGCCGCCGAGCTGGAAGAAGTTGTCCCGCACGCCCACGCGGTCGAGCCCGAGCAGCTCGGACCAGAGCGCGGCCAGCGACTCCTCCGTCGCCGTGCGCGGCGCCACGTGCTCCTCGGCCTCGGTCCCCCTTGCCTCTGCCTCCAGCGCGGCCAGCGCCCGGCGGTCCACCTTGCCGTTGGGCGTCAGCGGCAGCGATTCCAGCAGCGCCCAGTCCCCCGGCACCATGTAGGCCGGCAGGTGGCGCTCCAGCAGACCGCGCAGCTCCTCGACGCCCGGGGCTGCTTCACCAGCTCCCACGGCCACGCAGGCGGTCAGCCGGTCGTCCTTGGCCAGCACCACGGCCTCGCGCACGCCGGGGTGCTGGCCGAGCACGCCCTCGATCTCCCCCAGCTCCACCCGCATGCCGCGGATCTTCACCTGGTGATCGACGCGGCCCAGGAAATCCAGCGAACCGTCCGGCAGCCAGCGCGCCAGGTCGCCGATGCGGTACATCCGGCCACCCGGCTCCCACGGGTTGGGCAGGAACCGCTCCGCCGTCAGCTCCGGACGGTGCAGGTAGCCCCGCGCCAAGCCTTCACCACTGACGTACAGCTCGCCCGGAATCCCCACCGGCACCGGCCGCTGGTCGCGGTCCAGCAGGTAGACCCGCGTGTTGGCGATCACCCGGCCGATCGACGGGAAGCGCGCCGGCGTGGCGTCGCGCGGCAGCGCGGGCACCAGCTCCGCCGTGGTCACCACGCTGTGCTCGGCCGGGCCGTAGATGTTGGCCAGACCGAACGGCGTGTCCGGGCGCGGATAGCGGTGCAGACGGTCGCCGCCCACCACCAGGTAGCGAAGCTTGAGGTCCAGACCCGGCTCGATCTCCTCGCCCAGCAACACGTCGCCCAAGGGCGTCGGCAGGAAGGCCAGCGTGATCCCCTCGTCGGCGAACCAGCGCAGCGTCTTCGACGACGACAGCCGCGTCTCCTCGTCCGGGATGTAGACCCCGGCGCCTCCGGCCAGCAGCGGCCACAGCTCCCAGACCGAGACGTCGAACGCCGGGCTCGCCACCTGCGTGCCCCGGTCCGCCGGCGTCACGCCGTAGACCTCGTGATGCCAGAGCACCAGGTTCAGCAGGCCCTTGTGCGGCACCGCCACGCTCTTCGGGCGGCCCGTCGAGCCCGAGGTGTAGATGATGTAGGCCAGGTTCTCCGGATCGAGCGCCACCGCCGGGGGCCGCGTCGCGTCGCCCGTCAGCCCGTCGAGGTCGCGGTCCAGCCGCACCACCCTGGCGCCCGTCGCCGGCAGCTTCTCCACCAGCCGCGATTCGGTGAGCAGCACCGGCGCCCGGGCGTTCTCCACCAGGTAGGCCAGGCGCTCCGCCGGATAGTCCGGGTCCATCGAGGCGTAGGCGCCGCCGGCCTTGAGGATGGCCACGATGCCCACCACCCGCTCGATCGTGCGCTCGACGCAGACGCTGACCACCACGTCCGGCCCTACCCCGAGGTCCCGCAGGTGGTGCGCCAGCCGGTTGCTGCGCGCCTCCAGCTCGCCGAAGCTCAACGACCGCTCGCCGCTCTTGACCGCCACCGTCTCCGGATGGCGCCGCGCGTGCTCCGCGAACCGCTCGTGGACGAACGGCCCCTCCGGGTACTCCCGCCGGCTGTCGTTCCACTCGATCAGGACCTCGTCGCGCTCCGAATCCGTCAGCAGCGGCAACTCGGAGAGGCGCGCCTCCGGGTCGTTCACCGCACCTGCGAGGAGCGTCCGGAAATGGCCCGCCAGCCGCTGGGCCGTGGCCGCGTCGAAGAGGTCGCGGTTGTACTCCACCCCGCCGGCGAGGCCCGCGGGAGTTTCGGACAGGAACATCGTGAGGTCGAACTTCGCCGCCCGGATCGACAGCGTCAGCTCCTCGGCTTCCAGGCCCGGGAGGACCGGCGGC
>DASSMN010000206.1:0-4351 GCA_035688885.1 Gemmatimonadales bacterium | reverse complement strand
CTCCTCCGCCGGCGAGTGTTCGCCAGCCGGCGGTCGATGGCCTTTGCCGCGGGGCTCCTGGTCGTGATGCTCGGCTCGATGGCCGGCAGCATCGTGTGGACCATCGGGCACCAGGCGACCCTCACCGCGCTGGGCAGCTGGCTCACCGCGCAGGCGGGGCAGGTCGCCTGGCTTGGCGTGCGCGGGCTGGCCTCGAACGTCATCGAGCAGCCCTGGTTCGCCGGGTTCCGGGAGCTGGCCTCGAGTCCCGCCCGGCTCGCCGTCACGAGCGGGGTCGCGCTGCTCGCCTATCTGAGCGGCGTCCTGGCCTTGCGCCGGCTCCTCGCGCTCCCGACGCCGCGGGTGGCGCATGCGGGCGTCTAGCCGATCCATCGCGCTGCTGGCGCTGGCCCTCCTGATCGGTCCGCGGGTTGCCGTGGCGGCACCGTCGGTCACGCCCACCGGCTCGCGCGCGGTCCAGCTGGTGCACGGCTTCTGGTCCCTGGTATCGGACGTCACCGGCCCCACGCAGGATCCGCAAACCCCGCGTCCGGCGCCGCGAGCCCTTCCCCCGGCGGGCCCCGGCCAGGCGCCGGTTTCGCTCGACGACCTCAGCAAGCCCACCGCCATCGAGTCTCAGCTCCGCGCCGCGCTCCGCTCGCACGACGGGGCCATTCGGGTGACGGTCCCCAATGGGACGGCGCGGCTGGGTGATTTCAGCATCGGCTCGAACGAGAGCGTCCCGGGCCACCTGCTGGTGGTCCAGGGCACGGCCGACATCTACGGCAAGCTGCTCGGCAACCTGGTGACGGTCGAGGGCGACGTGGTGCTGCACCCAGGCGGCGTCGTCTCGGGCGACATCCTCACGCTGGGCGGCGAGGTGCGGGACGAAGGCGGCGAGATCGGGGGCGAGGTGCGCACCTTCCGCTCAGCGTCGGTGCTGGAGGCGCCCCTCGAAGCCCACGCCCGGCCGCCGAGCGCGCTCGAGACCGTGTTCCGGCGACTGGCCGGCGTGGTGGGCGTGTTCCTCACGCTGGGCGCGCTCGGCTTCGGGCTGGTGCTGTTCGGGCGGCCCAATCTGGAAGTGGTCTCCGACACGGTCTCGCACTCGTTTGGGCGGGCCTTCGCGACCGGCCTGCTGGGGCAGCTGCTGCTGCTCCCCACGTTCGGCATGCTGGTGGTGGGCCTGATCCTCAGCGTGGTGGGCATCGTGCTGCTGCCGTTCGCCGTGGTGGTCTACGCGCTGCTGGTGATCGTGGCGGCGGTGGGCGGCTACCTGGCGGTGGCGCACGCGATGGGCGAGACGTACACCCGTCGCCGCATGGCGCTGGGCGCGATGATCGGCTCGCCCAACAGCTACCGCTACGTGCTGGTGGGCCTCGGCGCGCTGGCCGCGTTCTGGATGGCGTGGTCGGTGTTCGGGTGGGTGCCGGTCGCCGGCGATCTCATCCGCGGGGCCGCCATCCTGGTCACCTGGCTGCTCGGCACGGCCGGCTTCGGCGCGGCGCTGCTGAGTCGGGCGGGCATCCGGGAGAACTTCGCCGGCCGGCTCATTCCGCCCGAAGCACTCACCGACGAGTATCTGTGGGCGACGCCGCAGTTCGGCGTGACGGCCGCCAAACGGCCCGGCTCGCGCACGCCGACCAAGGGGCTGTGATGCGGCGGCTCGGCCTCGCGGCGCTGGCGCTGCTGGTCGGCGCGTCCACCGCGTCCGCCCAGAGCATGCGGCCGTTCAGCACCTACCGGCAGTGGCACGGCGAGACCAGCACGTCGGCCCGGCTCGAGTTCGCCGCCGGCGCGCTCCGGCTGGCCGCCGGCCGGCCGGCCGAGCTGTACCGGATGGACGTCCTTTACGACGGCGATCGCTATCAGCCGGTCAGCGACTACGACGCGGCCCGCGGCGACGTGACGCTCGGGCTCCGCGCGGCGGGCGACGGGGGCCTGCGCGTCGTGTCGAAGGGCCAGCTGCGCCAGACGGCCTCCGTCACCTTCAGCCCTCGCAGCGATCTCGACCTGTCCGTGGCCTTGGGCGCGGTGGACGGCGACCTCGAGCTGGGCGGCCTGCGGCTCACCAACCTTCAGCTCGAAGCCGGCGCGAGCCGGGCGACGGTGCGGTTCTCCCAGCCCAACGCCGCCCGGTGCCGCGAAGCCGTGCTGAGCTCGGGGGCCGCCGAGCTCACCGTGCTGGGACTTGGCAACAGCCGCTGCGACCGGGTGGCGTTCGAGGGCGGTGTCGGGCAGGTCACGCTGGACTTCGGCGGCACCTGGGCCTCGAGCTCGCAGGTGTCGGTCAGGATGGCGCTGGGCGCGGTGGCGCTTCGGCTGCCGCGGCAGGTCGGCGTGCGGCTGACGCTGGACAAGTTCCTCGCGACGTTCGATCCTGAGGGCTTCGTGCGACGCGGCAGTGCTTATCTGTCGCCCGGCTACGACCAGGCCGCCCGCCATCTCGATATCGACATCACGACCGCGGTCGGCGGCGTCACCGTGGAGTGGCTGGGCCAGTAGCACCGCCGGGCCGCCCCGCCGGCGCGAGGGGCCCGGGGGCGTCCCGCTTACCGACTCCCGCGCACCGCTTACCTTTACCATCATGTCGCCGCTCGAAACGCTCGGCTTCGCGCTCGGCACCTCGTTCGCGTCGGGGCTCAACCTGTACGCGACCGTGGCGGCCGTGGGACTGTTCGAGCGGTTCGGCATCGTGCAGCTGCCGCCGCAGCTCCAGATCCTGGCACACCCGATGGTGCTGGGACTCGCCGTCGCGCTGTTCGTGGTCGAGTTCATCGCCGACAAGATCCCGTACGTGGACAGCGTCTGGGACGCGGTCCACACGTTCATTCGGCCGCCGGCCGCCGCGTTCCTTTCGTACAGCGCGTTCGCGGGTGGCGTGCCGGAGCAGTACAAGATCGGCGCGGCATTGCTGGCCGGCAGCGTGGCGCTCACGTCCCATGGCGCCAAGGCGACGACGCGCGCGGCCGCCAACGTGAGCCCGGAGCCGGTGAGCAACTGGACGCTGAGCTTCGCCGAGGACGCGTTCGCCGTTCTGCTGTCGTGGCTGGCGTCCACGCACCCCGTGCTGACCGCAGGCATCGTGGTGGCGCTGGTGATTCTGGCGGTGCTGTTGATCTGGCGGCTGTTCCGGTTCTTCCAGCAGGTGGTGTCGCGGTTCAGTCGGCGGCCGAGCGGGGCGGAGCCCGCGCCGACGACGCAGTAGGCCAGACGCGGCGCGCCGACCGCGGCCCTATCCCAGCCGCGCCCGAATCCGTCCTCCCACGCCCAGCCCCAGCCGCCGCGCCGCCGAGCCATCCCGCACCGCGATCTCCACGTCGCCGCCCGAGCCGACATAGGCGAGCAGCCCGCCGGTGGGCACGTCGCCGAAAGTGCGGCGGAGCGGGCCGATCTCGAGGCCCTCGACCTCCAGCACCGCGTAGGGTGGCACCAGGTCGGGGGTGAGGTTGGTGACCAGCGTGCCGAAGCGATCCACGTAGACGATCTCCCCGACGACCGATTTCCCCTCGTAATGCGGCTCGGTATGGGTGAGGCGCACCGGAATGCCTGCGAACGGTTGACCCAGGGCGTCCAGCCCGGCGCCGGCGGCCAGCGCGGCCGCCGCGGGCGCGAAGAGATCGCGCCCGTGAAACGTAGGCGAGGCGCCCGAGGGAACCGGCAGCGCCACCGCCTCCACTTCCGCGTCATGGATGACGCGGGTGAACAACCCGTTGTCGGGCCCCACGAAGCAGTGCCCGTGCGCCCGGAGCGCCAGCGCCGCGCGCTCGGTGCCGACGCCGGGATCGACCACGGCCAGGTGCACCGTCCCGGCGGGAAATCGGACCCAGGCGCGACCCAGGAGATAGGCACCCGCCCGCACGTCGCCCGGGGCTACGGCGTGGGTCACGTCCACCAGCACCGCATCGGGACAGCGGGCGAGCAGGACACCTTTCATCTCCGCCACGTAGGAATCCGACGTGCCGAAGTCCGTGAGCAGCGTGATGAGCGGCATGCTCAAAGCTAACGCCGTCAGGCGGAGGCCTTCTCCCACCGACCCCACTGCCAGAGCGCGGTCATCGCACCGGCGCGCGCCATCGCGGTGAGGGCCAGCATCCACCACACCCCGGTCAGCCCGAACGATCCCGCCACGATGTCCGCCAGCGGCACCCGAAGCGCGCTGATCCCGACCACGGCCACCATGGTGAACAAGGTGTACCCCGCGCCGGAGAGCGCACCTTCCAGCACGTTCTCGTATGCCATCACGAGCTGGGCCGGGGCTGCCGCGAGGAGATAGGGAACGGCCGCCGCGATCACGGCCGCGTCGCGGGTGAACACGCCGACCAGCGACCCAGGGACGAGGACGAACGCGAGCGCCGCGAGCGCCGGCGCC
>DASSMN010000470.1:0-5131 GCA_035688885.1 Gemmatimonadales bacterium | reverse complement strand
CCGAGGACCACGTCACGGCGCTCCGGATCGCGCTCGAGCACCAGCACGTGCATCGGCGTCATGGTACCAAGCAAGCTACAGCCGGTGGGCCACCCAAAACAGCCGCGAGACCGCCGTGCACCCGTTCATTGCCCCGCCGTGCCCCGCGTTCACGCTCGGCACGCAGGTAGATCTGCCGATGCTGATCGTGGATCTCGAGCGGCGCGACTCGAGGCGCGGCGAATTTACCACGCTCACGCTGGCACACCGGTCCGAGCGAATCTCGACCGCACCGTTCTGGCCTGAAGACCAGTTTCGTCTGGCTGGCGTCGCACGGGGCCAGGCTGTTCGAGTCCGGGGGGAAGTCGGCCAATTCAATGGCCGGCGGCAGCTGAAGGTCGCCGCGCTGGAGGCGCTCCGTCCGGACCAGCTCGATCTGCGTGCGCTGCTCCCATCCATCGCCTCCACCGTCCCGTTCTGGCAGGCGCTGGATCGCTGGCGTCAGGCCATCCAAGGGCCGCGCCTGTCACGCACCGTAGCGCTGTTCTTCGACGACGCCGCCTTTCGAGCCCGCTTCGAATCCTGCCCCGCCAGCACCGCCGGGCATCACGCCGAGCTGGGCGGTCTGCTGCGCCACACCTGGGAGGTCGCCGCCATCGGTCGCGCCATCGCGCGCACCTGCGATGCGGACGTCGACCTGGTGTTGGCCGGCGCCATGCTGCACGACATCGGCAAGCTGGAAGCGTACCGCTGGGACGGCGCCTTCGAGATGACCCATGCCGGTGCCCTGCTGGGGCACGTCACGCTGGGCATGCTGATGTTCGATCGTCGGCTCGATGCGCAGCCCGCCCCCACGTGTACCGATGACGAGCGTCTCCTGCTGCAGCATCTGATCGCCTCCCATCACGGCCGTCAGGAGTTCGGGGCGGCCATGCCCCCGATGACGCTCGAGGCGGAAGTCCTCCACTACGCCGACAACGCCAGCGCCAAGGCCACCAGTATGGCGAAGGTCCTGGTCACCGATGAGAACTATGAAGGCGAGGACTTGCTGAGCTCACGATCGCTGTGGGAAATCGACAAGCGCCGCGCGTACCGCGGCAGGAGTAGTTGGGGAGGGTAGTGCTGGGCACCCGCAAGGGTCCGGAAGAGTCGCAAGGTATGCCGGGGGTAAAAACGGAACGGCCGCCTAGTCGTGGCTAGACGGCCGTCCCACGCATGGACTATCCGAGGTCATGGCATTGCTGCCGCTGTTCTTCTCCTACCTGCCACCGGTTGGCTGATACGCCGCTCGGGAGGGCGCGGTAGAGCCTCGTTATTGATCCCCAGGCCGGATGGCCATCCCACCTGGTTCGTCCATTCGAGCGCTGCGAGTCAGATCGGGTCGCGGACCGACCGTTCGCACTGCACTCCGAGGCGCAAGATCGGAGTGGATGAAGCACGCGACTGGCTTCACCTGTTCGAGCCGGGGTGATCACCAGGATCAACGAGTGCCTGAGCCCTTGGTTGCGTCGGCCCTCTCCCCTGATATCCCGCTCGAACCCGCTTGACCGGCCGTTACTGTGACTCGGGGTCTCAGCACGTGTCCTGTCCAGCGCGTGGAACTAAAATAGGCACCTGCGATAAAGTCGCAAGTGCCTGATTTTATTCGGGTTACGCTACTTCGACGTGTTCAGGATGTGGATTCGTAACCCTCGGGCGCCGTGCGCCCTAGCCGCTCCGTCCACACGATGTGGACATGTGAATCCACACTTCTCCCCCAAGACCCTCAGGATTCGAGGCCCACCTCGACATAGCGGTAGGTCGGCTCAGGCTCGGAAGAACCAAACAGGCATCCGGCGTTGCTGGCTGCAAACCAGCCCGCTACCAGCGGCCGGGGACCATCGAGTTGGTTGATGATGGGGCCCAGCCAGCGCCGCAGGTGCCTGAGCTCAGGAGCCCGCCGGCCCAGCATGGCGAGCAATGCGCCGGCGCCGGAGGTGGCGCGGAGGAAGTGGGCGAGCGCGTGCGCGCGCTGGGTGAACTCCACCGCCTTGACCCCCGGCTCATCGAACAGCACCGCGCCTTCGAACACGTCCATGGGCGGCGCGTCCAACCGAGGGCCGAGGTACACGTAGCGGCGCCCCTCGGGCGATTTGCGCTCGATGACGGCGGCGGCAGTCTCGCTGGTCAGGCGCGCGGCGTGGAGCGAGTCGTCGTCGAGCAGAATGCCGACCGCGCCGGTCCACTCCAGGGCCGGCAGGGCGTTCTCCACCGGGCACCCGGAGGCATCATCGAAGGCCAGGAGGCGAGGGGCCTCCCCCGCCCGGAGAATGAAGTGCGACAGCCCTTCAGCCCTGTCGGTGAAGGTGCGCACGGCCAGCGCCTGTGGTGAAGTCATGGCCTCAATCTACTGCCGTTACCGCGCTCGCGTCAGCGCCGGATGGCCCTCGAGGGGCACGCGGGGTACCTTTGAACGCGAACATCAGGGGCCCTCGGAGCGACGCATGCACGTGGAATGGACGACCTACGGTTCGCCGGTGGGCGCGCTCACGGTGGTGGAGTGCGAGGCCGGGCCGTTGGTCGTCGAGTTCCCCCATCGTGCTGCCACCGTCAAATGGGCGGTCCGTCTCCGCTCGGCTATTCCGGAGCTCCACATCGCCCAGGGGCCTTGCCGGGCCACCACGCTGTGGCTAGACGAGTATTTCGCCGGTTCCTCCCGCCCGTTCCCGTTCCCCGAGCACCTCAAGCGTTGGTTCGAGCTCTCCCCGGCCCAGGTCGCGGTGTTCAAGACCCTTCGCAAGATCCCCTTGGGCGAGACCCGGTCATACGAGGATGTCGCCCGGGCTACCCGCCTCCACCCGCGCCAGATCGGTTGGTTGGTGGCTGCCAACCACCTGGCCATCCTGATCCCTTGCCATCGGGTGGTCGGGAAGGATGGCGCTTTGGTGGGCTACGGTGGTGGACTAGCCCGCAAGCGGTGGCTGCTGGACCACGAGCTGAGGACGGCCGGCGTCGTGCTCCGGTAAACGCGACGGCTCGACGGTCCGACCCGCCGCCCCGGCGGCTGAAACCCGGTGGCCTTCGGTCCGCCATTGACAAATTCCAACCCGGGCCTGACCTTAGACTATGCTCCGCGAAGTCCATCCTTTGCATTCCTGAGCTATTGCCGGCCGGCCGGACCCCTGGTCCGGGCGGCTTTTGCTTTAGGGGCGTCTTCACCCGGCCACGAAGGCCGGGGGTTTCCCCGGAGCCTGCGGGCTCCCATTTCAAGAGGTTGCAACAATGGCGAAGGGCACGGTCAAGTGGTTTAACGATGCGAAGGGTTTCGGCTTCATCGCGCAGGACGGTGGCAAAGACGTGTTCGTGCACCACACCGCCATCATCGCCGAGGGGTTCCGGTCGCTCTCCGAGGGCGACAACGTCGAGTTCGAGGTCGTGGAGGGCCCGAAAGGACTCCAGGCCTCCAACGTCCGCAAGGTCTGACGCCCCGGCGCCCCGCGCCCTTCCCGCTCCAGCGCAACGCAGCTTGCCCGAGCCCTCGCCAACCGGCGGGGGCATTCGGTTCCCCGCACCTGACCTCCGCCCCCTATGATCGGCTTGGCCCGCTTGGCTCTCGTCCTGGCACCGCTCGCCTGGGGTGGTCCCGCCTCGGCTTCCACGAGGAACACCCCGATCGACACCACCGCGCTCGAGTTCCGCGGCTTCCGCGCTGGGGCCCGGCTGGACGAGCTCGACGGGGTAGTGCAGAGCTCCAGCGGTGGACGGCTCCGCTGTAAGCACGCCAAAGCCGATCGGCACGTGATGGAATGCCGCGCGGACTTCACCGATCCCGAGCTCGGTGGCACGCTCAGGCTATGGGTCTCGGCCATGGACAGCCTCGCCGGAGTCATCACGCTGAGCCGCGGCGTCACCGCCGCTCAGCTCGAGCGCTGGCGTGCATCCATCGAGCAGCGGTACGGCAAGGTCGATACGAAGGTCCAGGGTACCCAGCGGATGATGCAGTGGGTACGCCATGGCCGGATGCTCCGCCTGACATGGCGCATCGAGAACGGGCAGCAGATGGCGTCCGTCAGCCTGGTCGATGGCCCCGTGCTGGATGCATGGGGCCAGGGCCGCGCCAAGCCGCGCGGCTCCTAGTCGCGGCTCCTAGTCCCGGCTCCCAGTCGCGGCTCCCAGTCGCGGCTCCCAGTCGCGGCTCGTGATCAGCGGAGCCGCACCAGGAAGCTGCCTTCTGAATCCTCCATCACGTAGTCGCGCACGATCGTCTGGCCCTCGCGGAGGGTCCGAAGCAACGTGCGCACCCGGGTTCGAATCGGCGCGCCGCCGCCCGCCCGCCCGCGGCCGGTAATCAGCCGGACGCTGCCGCCGGGCCGCGCCCGGGCCTGGGCGCGAAGGAATCGCTCCGCATTCTGGGCGGCCTCACTCACCGCCTGGCCATGCAGGTCATACGTCGCGTCTGGCTTGCGGTCGGTCCAGTCGAGCATGGGGGAGGTCCGAGGTTAGTACGTAATTTGCACCTCCGCCCGAATCACTGGGCCGGACGGGTGCAGAACCAGCCGTAATCGCACGCCTGTCCCCCGCCAGTCCGGCCACCCGAAGCCATTTACCAGAAGTCACTTAGGGCTCGTCCACTGTTCCCGGGAGCGGGTCTTGGCATTGTCCGACCGTATCAGGCTATTTGCGCCCCGCGCAGGGGCCTTTCTTGCCGCCCTGCTGCTGGCGGGCTGCCGACAACAGGACGATGTCGTGCGCATCGGGGTCGCGGGCTCGTTCAGCGATCCCATCGGCCTCCCGATGCGGCAGGCCGCCGAGCTGGCCGCAGAGGAGATCAACGCCCAGGGCGGCATCAACGGCAAGCGGCTTGAGCTGGTCATCCGCGACGACTACAGCGACCCCGATTCGGCCGTGTTCGTCGCCGGCGATCTCTACAACTCCAAGGTCTCCGCCGTCGTGGGGCATCTGTTCTCGGGCATGACGCTCGCCGCTGCGCCGGTGTATAACGGCGGCGACGATCCGGTGGTGGAGGTGAGCCCTTCCTCGTCGTCGCCCGAAGTCACCTCGGCAGGTGACTACACTTTTCGCGTCTGCCCCAGCGATCTGGCCCACGGCACCGAGCTGGCGCACTGGGTACGCGATCGCCTGCACCTCACCCGCGGCGCGGTGCTCTACCTGA
>DASSMN010000275.1:0-4232 GCA_035688885.1 Gemmatimonadales bacterium | reverse complement strand
CAGCTCCGGCTGGCGGTGGAAACCGAGAACTTCGAGCTGGCGGCGGAGCTCCGCGACCGGCTGAGGGTGGTGGAATGATCGACCTGAGCCTGCTGGCCGACGGCGGCGTGGGATGGCTCGACGCCAGCGGCCCTTCCAGCCACCTGGTGCTCTCGACCCGGATTCGTCTGGCCCGGAATCTCGCCTCGCACGTGTTCCAGGGCCGCACCTCCGAGACCGAGCGGGAAGACGTGCTGGAAACGGTCGAGCGGGCGGCGCGGGAGTCGGTCCTGCTCCGGCGGGCCACGCGGTTCCGGCTGGATCGGCTGGACCGGGTGGAGCGGCAGCTGCTCCACGAGCGGCACCTGGTCAGCAAGGAGCTGGCGGGTCTGGAGGGCGAGGCGCGGGTCCGTTCCGGAGCCTCGGTCCTGATCCAGGACCGGATCGGCGTCATGCTGAACGAGGAGGACCACCTCCGGATTCAGGGGATGCATTCGGGCTTCGCCCTGGAGCAGACCTACGCCGAGGTGGACCGGCTGGACGCCGAACTGGGACAACGACTTGCTTTCGCATTTCACCCCGAATTCGGTTATCTTACCTCCTGCCCGACCAACGTCGGCACCGGGCTCCGCGCATCGGTGTTGATCCACCTGCCCGGACTCGTCCTCACCAAGGAAATCAACAAGGTCCTGCAGGGGTTGGCCCAGGTCGGGTTGACCTACCGCGGCCTGTACGGCGAGGGCAGCGAGGTGGTCGGCAACTTCTTCCAGTTGTCGAACCAGACGACGCTCGGGAGCTCGGAGCGCGAGCTGATCGACCACCTGGCCAAGATGGTGCGGCAGGTGATGGACTACGAGGAGCAGGCCCGCCAGGTGCTGCTCCGCGACGCGCCGACCGTCATCGAGGACAAAGTCTGGCGGGCGTACGGTCTGCTCCGGTATGCGCGGTCGCTCTCGTTCGACGAGGCGATGAACCTGTTGAGCGGCGTGCGGCTGGGCGTGGGGGTCGGGCTGATTGCCGATGTCGCCATGTACACCCTCAACAAGTTGCTGATCTACACTCAACCCGCCCATCTGGCGGTAGCGGAAGGTGTCTCGCCCGAGGACGCGGATGTGCCGCTCCGACGGGCGCGGTTCGTGCGTAAGGTGCTGGAATCCGAGGCAGGACGCCGTGGATGAGCCGCGGCGACGGACCTGGGAGCAACGTAGGGTACCGCGATGAACGGCTATAACTTCACTGATCGAGTCCGGAAGGTCCTGCAGATGGCCCGCGAGGAAGCGGCCCGTCTCCACCATGAATACGTCGGGACCGAACACATCCTGCTCGGCCTCATTCGCGAGGGCGAGGGTGTGGCGGCCGCCGTGCTCACCAACCTCAACGTCGACCTCGAAGACATCCAGCAGAAGATCGAGGAGACGGTGAAGAAGGGAAAGGCGGCGGCCGCCGCCGGTCCCGACCTGCCGTACACCTCGCGGGCCAAGAAGGTGCTCGAGCTGGCCATGACCGAGGCGCGCGAGCTCAACCACTCCTACGTGGGCACCGAGCACCTGCTGCTCGGCCTGCTGCGCGAGGAGAAGGGGATCGCGGCCCAGGTCCTGACCGATGCCGGGGTCAACCTGGAGCAGAGCCGCGCGGAGACGCTGCGCCTGCTCGGGAGCGACATGCCCCAGGCGTCGTCGGGCGCCAGCGGCGGGAGCCAGCCCAGCGCCGCGCCCAAGTCGGAGAAGAAGTCCAAGACACCGGCGCTGGACCATTTCTGCCGGGACCTGACCCAGCTCGCCGCCGAAGGGCAGCTCGATCCCACCATCGGCCGGGCCAAGGAGATCGAGCGCGTCATGGAGATCCTGGCGCGCCGGAAGAAGAACAACCCCGTGCTCATCGGCGAGCCCGGCGTGGGCAAGACCGCCATCGTCGAGGGCCTGGCGCTGCTGATCGCTAACGGGCTCTGCCCCGACGTGCTCCGCGACCACCGGGTGCTCTCGCTCGACATGGCGGCGGTCATCGCCGGCACCAAGTACCGGGGCCAGTTCGAGGAGCGGCTCAAGGCGGTGATGAACGAGATCGCCCAGAACAAGCAGATCATCCTGTTCATCGACGAGCTGCACACGCTGGTGGGCGCCGGCGCGGCGGAAGGCGCCATCGACGCGTCCAACATGCTCAAGCCCGCGCTGGCGCGCGGCGAGCTGCAGTGCGTGGGCGCGTCGACGCTCAACGAGTACCGCAAGTACATCGAGAAGGACGGGGCGCTCGAGCGCCGGTTCCAGACCGTGGTGGTCGAGCCCCCCACGGTGGAGGAAACGGTCGAGATCCTCAAGGGCCTCCGGAAGAAGTACGAGGACCATCACCGTATCAGCATCCCGGACGAGACCCTGGCCGCGGCGGCGGAGCTCTCGGAGCGCTACATCACCGACCGGTTCCTGCCCGACAAGGCCATCGACGTGATCGACGAGGCCGGGGCCCGCGCGCGCCTGGCCTCGCAGGTGCCGCCCGCGGAGGTGGCCGAGCTCAAGGCCGCGCTCGAGAAGGTCAACCTGCAGAAGGAAGACGCCGTCCGCGACCAGAACTTCGAGCGGGCCGCGGCGCTCCGCGATCAGGAGCGGGATCTGCAGAACCAGATCCGGCTCAAGAACGAAGAGTGGGAAAAGGACCGGCAAACCCGTCGCCCGGTGATCGACGAGGAGGCCATCGCCTTCATCGTGTCGCGCTGGACGGGCATCCCGGTCACCCGGCTGCAGGAAGCCGAGGCCTCGCGCCTCATGCGCATGGAGGACGAGCTCCACGCGTCGGTGGTGGGGCAGGACGAGGCCATCAAGGCCGTGTCCCGGGCCATTCGCCGCTCACGCGCCGGCCTCAAGGACCCCAACCGGCCGATCGGGTCGTTCATCTTCTCCGGCCCCACCGGGGTCGGCAAGACCGAGCTCGCCCGGTCGCTGGCCAAGTTCCTGTTCGCCGACGCGCAGGCCCTCATCCGGGTCGACATGTCGGAGTACATGGAGAAGTTCTCGGTCAGCCGGCTCATCGGCGCGCCCCCGGGCTACGTGGGCTACGAGGACTCGGGCACGCTGACCAAGGCTGTGCGCAGAAAGCCCTACTCAGTCGTCCTTCTGGACGAGATCGAGAAGGCGCACCCCGACGTGTTCAACATCCTGCTCCAGGTGCTGGACGAGGGGCACCTGACCGACAACTACGGCCGGGTCATCGACTTCAAGAACACCGTCGTGATCATGACCTCGAACGTGGGCGCCCGGGACATCATGAAGGGCAAGAGCCTGGGGTTCCACGGCGGCGACGACCGGAGCACGTTCGACAAGATGCAGGAGACGGTCAAGGACGAGATGAACAAGGTCTTCAATCCCGAGTTCCTGAACCGGCTCGACGACGTGATCGTGTTCCACCCGCTGGCCAAGGAGCACATCGCGCAGATCGTCACCATCCTGCTCAAGGAAGTGCAGCGGCGCCTGGGCGACGAGGTCAAGCTCACGCCCGCCGCGGTGGACTTCCTGGTGGAGCACGGGTACGACCAGAGCTACGGCGCGCGGCCGCTCAAGCGGTCGATCCAGCGGTACATCGAGGATCCGCTCAGCGAGAAGATCCTCATGGGCGAGTTCGGACGCGGCGACGAGATCGAGGTGGACGTCGCGCCCGACGGTGAGCGGCTGGCGTTCCGGGCGCTGACCCACACGCAGGCGTAGGCCGCTCCGCGCCGGCTTCAGGAGCCGGCGCGCCCACCTCCGACCGAGTGCGAATGCAGCAGTTTCTTCCCATGGCCGCCGCCGTGGCCCTCCTGACGGGGGTTCCGGCGGCGCTGCTGGCCCAGGAGCAACAGCCGCCCACCATCGACAGCATCGCCGTCGTGGGGAATGGGCGGCTCACTGCGTCCCAGATCATCGGGACCTCGGGCCTCGTCGCCAAGCAACCCGTCAACTACCGCGACATCCAGCGTGCCATTACCGCGCTGTTCCGCACCGGCCAGTTCGACGATGTCCTGGTCGAGCAGCAGCCGTTGCGGGACGGGCTGATGCTGACGCTCAAGGTCAAGGAGCGGCCGGTGCTGGCCAAGTGGGCCGTCCGCGGCGTCACCAAGGTGTCGGAGGGCGAGGTCAAGAGCCGGGTGAAGCTGGCCGAAGGCCGGCCGATCGACCGCAATGCGGTGGAACAGAGCCGGGCCTCGATCGACTCGCTGTATAAGCACGAGGGCTACTACGCGGCCCAGATCAAGGCGCTCGAGCTGCCCCAACCGAACGGACAGCTCC
>DASSMN010000342.1:0-5016 GCA_035688885.1 Gemmatimonadales bacterium | reverse complement strand
CGGGGCACCACCGGCATCGTTGGACACGTCTTCTCGTCTCCTCCGGGGTCACGCAGTCCGGGTCGCCGAGGCATCGGACCTGGGGACGTCACCGTGCACGCCCACCAGGAGGACGCCCGCCGCGTACACCAGCAGGTCGGGCCGCCACTCGCCCCGGGTCCCGTGGATGATGAAGGCGCCGGCGAGCACCGCCAGCAGGACGCCGGCCCCGATCCGCAGGGTGCGGCGCATGAGGAACGCGACGGCGGCTACGGCCTCGATCGTTCCGAGGACGAGCGCGTGCGGGTCGGACGGGCCGAGATGCAGCACCGTGTGTACGCTGCCCCAGAGCAGCGCGGCGCCGAGGACGAGATGGAAGAGCAGGAAAACGTGACGGAGCTGGCGTGGATCGAACATTGGCGGTCACCCGTCGGGTCTACTGCACGTTACTTCGTGGTCGACGCCACGGCTAGAGTGCAATGCCGCGGATCGCCGGGGCCTCCGGCTCACCGAGGCGACGGGGCGCGCGTCACCGTCCTGGCCCGGCCAGCCCCTACATTCGGACGAATGTCACTTGATGGAGGCCTCGTGTCGACTGAACCACTTGCGGTATACGTAAACGACCACCTGGCCGGTTCCGCGGCCGGCCTGACGCTGATGGACGATCTTGCGAACCGGGCGGAGGGCACCGCGCTCGCGGCCAAGCTGCGCACGCTCGCCGCCGAGGTACAGGAGGACCAGCAGCTCTTGCGCGACACGCTTGACCGGCTGGCGGCGGGAGAGCGGCGGATCGCGCAGGCCGCGGCCTGGGTGGGGGAGAAGGTAAGTGAGAAACGGCTGGCGCTGGCGGCGCGCAATCATCCGGCGCTCGCGCTGCTCGAGGGGCTCGAGTCCATCGCGCTGGGGCTCCAGGGCAAGCTCAAAATCTTCCGGGTCCTGGCCGAGCTCGGCCCGCTCGATCAGCGGCTGGCCGGCTTGCCGTATGCCGCGCGGGCCGATCGCACCGTCATCCAGCACGACATGATCGAGGCGGAGCGGCGTGCCGCGGCCCGGGAGGCCTTCGGCGTCGTGTCGGCAGACCACCCATGAGCCTCGGCCCCGGGCTGCTCCGCAAGGCGGCCCGCCGCGATCCCGGTCGGCCCTCCCTCAAACTGGGGCACTGGTCCGCCCCGACGAATCAGCCGCCTGGTCCGGCCTGCCGATCCCCGAGCACCGTCCTGAGCAGACGCAGCCGGCGTTCGCCCGAGCTTTCGCCACTTCGGGTTGCGCCCGCGCTGTCGGGCGGTGCTGGCTGAGGATCGGCATGGGATAACGAGGTCGAGCGGAGGTGCAGGTCGTAGACCGACGACATCGGCAGGATCCGCGCTGAGGTCGCTGCAGATTAGGCGATCAGGCCCACGGGGTGCCGTGACCACCAACACCTTCCGGTCGCACGGGCTTGGGCGTGAGCCGCCGGTCGCTCGCCACCCCGACTTTCCGCATCAGCTCGTCCAGGGTAAACGGCTTGGCGAGGAAGTGGACCTGGGGATCGACCAGGCCGTGCTGCACCAGAATCTCGGCGGGGTGCGCTGACATGTAGAGCAGACGAAGCGAAGGCCACCGCTGGAGAATGCGCTGGCCAAGCTCCACCCCGTCAACACCCGGCATCACCACGTCCAACATGACCAGATGGGTGTACCAGTGGGCCAGCTCCAGGACTCCGAGCGCCTCATCGGCGCTGGCTGCCTCGAAGACCCGATAGCCCTCCTCATTGAGCGCCCGATAGAGCAGGCGGCGGGCAATCCGCTCGTCATCCACCACGAGGATCGTTGCACCAAGCGCAGGGAACGGAACGGGCACGGCGTGAGCCTCGGAAACGGGAAGATCCAGTGGAAGAAGATGGAGGGAAAGCTACGGCGAGAGTGCGACTCGGTGTGTGACGCGAGTCACGAATGCCCGGGGTGGGATTCGAACCCACACGGCCCGAGGGCCAAAGGATTTTAAGTCCCAAGCGTCTACCAGTTTCGCCACCCGGGCGGACGGCATGAGGAATCTAGCCGGCGCCCGCCCACCGCGCTTCCGCCGCCGACTGGCAAAGCCGGTGGCAGCCTGCCAACTTGCGGGGTCTCGCGGCCGACATCGGAGGCAGGGTGGTCGACTTCTCTCGGGAGGGATAGTGGGGGCTTGCGCGCGACGCCTGGCGGTGATCGCCTGTTTCCTGGTGCCTTCGTCGCTCCGCGCCCAGCTTCCCGCGGTGGGCGTGCCGCGCGGCGTGGTACGCGTGGATCTGGATGGGACCATGGCGATCTGGGATCACCGCTGGCTCGACGGCGAGCGCCAGCCCCTGGCCGCCGACCTCTCGAGTCCCGCGCTGGGCAGCGACGTGATTCCCACGCTGAGGGCCGCGGATGCCCTGGTGGGCAGCATCATCGGCGTGCCCGACTATCGGCTCAATCTCGGAGCCCTGACGGCTGACGCCCAGCAGGAGGATACCCGCGGCTATCTCGGCCTGGCCCTCGGGCTGACCAACCGGATCACGGTGTTCGGCCGGATGCCGCTGGTCCATGTCCGGACCGAAACCCACTACGCGCTGACACCTGCCGCCGGCGCCGACGCCGGGGTCAATCCCGGCGTCGTGGCGCAGCAGACCTTCTTCCAGCAGTTCGACGCGTCGCTCGCGAGCCTTGACGCGCGGATCACCGGCGGCGACTTCGACGGCAATCCGTCGCTCAAGGCCCAGGCGCAGAGCGCGCTCGCCTCCGGCGCCGCGCTGCGCGCCGACCTGTTCGGCCTCCTGGCCGACCCCAGCTCGGCGTCACCGTTCGTCCCGGTCGCGAGCAGCGCGGCGGGACAGGCTATCACCACCCGGGTCACCGATCTTCAGTCCGCCCTCTCGGGCGATTTCGGCGTCCCGGGCTTCACCGAAGCTCCCGGTCTCCCCAACGCCGTGGCCACGGAGAGCGAGGTGCTGGCCGAGCTGAGCAGCTTCTCTGGACCGGTCGGACTGGACGTCGGCGGCAGCAAGCTCACCTTCCGAGGCGACGCCGAGGCCGGACTGGCGCTCACGCTGGTCGATCGGTGGGACCGTGCCGCTCACCAAGGGGGATTCCGCGCGGCCGTGGAGGGATTGGTCCGCTTCCCGACGGGCCGGCTGGCCCGGGCGGATCGCGTGCTGGCGCTAGGCACCGGCGAGGGCCAGACCGATCTCGAGGCGCGGATCACCACGGATCTCGGCGCGGGGCGCTGGGGGCTTCGAGCGGAGGGGATGTACAATCGCCAGCTCGCCGCGGACTACATCCTGCGTGTGGCCCCGCCCACCCAGCCGCTGGCCGGCATAGACCAGCTGAGTGCCGTTCATCGCGATCCGGGCGACGTCGTGAGCCTGGCGGTGCGGCCCTTCTATCGGCTGGCTCCCAGCTTCGCCCTGCAGGGCCACGCGGTCTACTGGTCGCGCGGCACGGACGTGGTCAGCTATCTCACGCCCGCGGACGAGATCCCCGGCGTGGATGCCGCGGTGCTGGCCCAGGACAGCAAGGCGACCGCCACGACGCTTGGCTTCGGGATCACCTACAGCAGCCTGGGACGCCTTCGGCCCGGCGGGCGGGGGCTGCCGGTCGATGCGAGCTGGAGCTATGAGCGTGTGGTCCGCGCGAGTGGCGGGATCGTGCCGGACCGTCACGTGATGTCGGCGAGGCTGAGGTTCTACTTCGGGCTGTATTGAGCAATCCGGAGGGCGCGCAGGCGGCTACTTGCGCTTCCCTTCCTTCCGGGCCGTCGCACCCTCGCTGCCCCGGGCCGTGCGGGCCCCGCCGGCCGCAGCGTTGGAGACACCGTCCCCCGCGGCGGCGGTCCGCCGGTCGGCCTTGAGCATTTCCTGCGCGTGCCGCCGCGCGGCCGCGCCGTCCGCATCGCCCAGCATGCGCGCCACCTCGCTCACCCGATCCTCGCCGTGGATCACCTGGACGTCGCTGGTCGCGATGCCTCCGCGCGCCTCCTTGCTCACGACCAGGTGCTGATCGGCCCGCGCGGCGATCTGCGGCAGGTGGGTGATGACGAGCACCTGGTGGCGCTCGGCCACCTCGGCGAGCGCGGCACCCACCTGCGCACCGACCTCACCGCCGATTCCCTGGTCCACTTCGTCGAACACCAGGGTCGCGATCGCATCGTGCCGCGCCAGCACCACCTTGAGCGCCAGCATGAGGCGCGACAGCTCGCCGCCCGAGGCCACCCGCGCCAGCGGCTTGGCCTCGAGGCCCACGTTGAGCCAGACGTCGAAGGCCACCGCTTCTTGCCCGTGCGCGGCCGGCGCGTCAAGCGCCGTCAGCGACACCAGGAACCTGCCTCCCGGCAGGCCCAGGGCCGGGAGCAGCCGATTGACGCCCCGGGCCAGCCGGTCCGCGGCGTCACCCCGCCTGGCCGAAAGCGCGGCGGCCGCTGCCGCGAGCGCCGATTCCGCCCCCGTCCGTCGCGCGGCGATGGCGCGGAGGTCCACATCCGCGGTGTCCAACAGGTCCAGCTCCGCGGCGCTCTCTGCCCGCGTGGCGAGCACCGCCTCGATGGTCGCGCCGTACTTGCCCGTCAGCTTGAAGATGAGGTCGCGACGCTGCTCCACTTCCGCGAGGCGCGCGGGGTTCTCCTCGACCGCCTCGGCATAGGCCGAGGCCTGGCGCGCGAGCTCGGAGAGGTTGGTGTACGCGGCGTCGAGCATTTCCCGCCAGGGCGTGGCTTGCGGGTCGGTCTTTTCGAGACCAGCGAGCGCTCGGTCCGCGGCGCCCAGCGCGCCGAGCGCGTTGCCTTCGCCGCCCTCGATCGCGTCCACGATCCGCTGCGCCTGCTCGGCCAGCGTGCCGGCCTGACTCAGCCGGCGAGCCTCGAGCTGGAGCGCCTCGTCCTCGCCCCGGCGAAGCCGGGCCTGATCGATCTCCCGCACCACATGGCGCAGGTAGTCGGCTCGCCGGCGCACCTCGTCGCGGCGCGACGCGAGGCTCGCTTCCTCGGCGCGGAGCGCTGCCACGGCGGCATGCGCTTCGGCCACGGCCGCGCGCTCAGGTTCGGCGT
>DASSMN010000406.1:0-2490 GCA_035688885.1 Gemmatimonadales bacterium | reverse complement strand
TCGCCGAAGGCCATGGTCTTCATGGCGGCTCTCAGGGACCGGCCAATGAGCCGCTGAATCTCCTGGGTCCGGCCACCCGGGCCGTTCCGCTCGCGCGAGGTGCGCTCGAGCGTGGCGCGCGGCAGCATCGCGTATTCGGCGGTGACCCAGCCTTCGCCGGACCCCTTCTTGAATCCGGGCACGCCGGCCTCGACGGACGCCGTACAGTGCACCAGCGTCCCGCCCATGCGTATGAGGCAGGAGCCCTCCGCATACGGGTTGGCTCGGCGCTCGAGCACCAGGGGGCGCAGCTGATCGTTGGCGCGGCCATCAGGACGGGGCACGGAGTCGCTCCACCAAGGCGGTAGTCGAAAAGCCGGGAACCACGGGCACGCGAACCACCCGGCCGCCGCGCGCCTCGACCCAATCGGCGCCGACGATGCGATCCCGGGTGTAGTCGGCGCCCTTCACCAGTACGTCGGGCGCGAGCGCCCGGATCAGCTCGAGCGGCGTGTCGTCGTCGAACAGTACCACACAGTCCACCGCCGCGAGACCCGCCAGCACGCGGGCCCGGGCCCGCTCGCCCGCGACGGGCCGCTCCGGCCCCTTCGCCAGTCGGCGCGCGGAGGCATCGGAGTTGAGTCCCACGATGAGGGCACCGCCCTCGCGGCGGGCGGCCTCGAGCAGCTCGACGTGGCCGGGATGGAGCAGGTCGAACACGCCGTTGGTGAACACGACGGGGCCGCCCTGCCCGGCCCGCCATGCCACCGCGGCGGCGAGATCGCGGACCTTGGCCGCCGAGCCGCCGGTCATGAGCCGGGGCCGTCACCCGTGCCGAACAGGGCCTTGAGTGCGGGTGGGGCCACGAAGGTGCTCACCATGACCATGAGCAGCACCGCGCCGAACACCTCGTCGTTCAACACGCCGGATCGCCGGCCGATGTCGGCGAAGATCAGCCCCACTTCGCCACGCGGCACCATCCCGACCCCGACCACCAGCCGTCGCATCCGCACCCAGGGCGCGGCCCAGCCGGCCACGATCTTGCCCGCGATGCCGATCAGAATCAGCGCGCCGGCCACCAGCAGCGTGCCCCGGGCACCAGGCGAGGCGGGATCGAGCAGGCGCAGGTTGACCGACGCGCCGACGCTCACGAAGAACACCGGGGCAAAGATGGCGACGACCGGCCGGACCTCGTGCTCGATGGTGTCGAACTGGTTGGTGCCGGACAGAATGAGGCCCGCGGCAAACGCGCCGATGATGAGGGCGGAGCCGGCCACGGCCGCGAGCCCCGAGAGCGCGAGCGCGAAGGCCACGGCGAAGACCAGGAGCACGAACCGGGCCCGCATCCGCACCACCAGGTCGAACAGCTTGGGCATGAGATAGCGGCCCAGCAGAACCGCTCCGACCAGGAACCCGACGGCGACCGCGAGCGTGCGCAGGATGCCCAGCACCGTGACCGCGGCGCCCGCCGCAATGCCGGACACCACGCTCAGGATCACCAGGCCGAGCACGTCGTCGATGACGGCCGCGCCGATGATGACGCGCGCCTCCTGGGTGCCCATCCGATGGAGGTCGGACAGCACCCGCGCCGTGATGCCGACCGAGGTGGCCGTGAGGGTGGCGCCCACGAAGATGGCCGAGGTGGTGAGGTCGGCGGACCAGGCGGGATGCGGCACGTAGGCCCAGTAGGCGTAGCCCAGCCCGAACGGCACCACCACGCCGACCACGGCCACCGCGAGCGAGGCCGGGCCCACCCGGAACATCTCGCGGAGGTCGGTCTCGAGGCCGATCTCGAACAGGAGCAGCAGCACGCCGAGCTCGGCGAGGACGTGGACCAGCTCGCCGCCCGCACCGCCCTGGGGGACGATGCCGAGCACGCTCCCCCCCAGCAGCACGCCGGCCACCAGCTCGCCGAGGACGGCGGGCTGCCCGATTCGCTCGGCGAGCTCACCGAGGAGCTTGGCGGCGACGAGGATGGCGGCGAGGGCCAGGAAGAACCCGGCGACGTCCACGTTACAGCGGCTCGTCGGCGCGCGGACGCAGGGTGAAGGTGCGCTTGAGCAGCGGGAGGTCCACGCTCTCCTGGTACTCGGTGTCGATGATGACCCGGCTGTTGGTGCGCTGGATGCGGAACTGCGGCGCGTTGCCCAGCAGCGAGTCGGCCTGCGCGGCGAGGCGGCGCTGAATCACATCGTCGGTGTTCTGCCGCGCGAAGATGGCCTGCTGCCGCATGTCGTCGAGCAGCTGGTAGTAGCGCCAGTAGATGCCGCCCACGTGAATGCCGTAGTAGGCGGCAGCCAGGAAGAGCGCCAGCGAGACGAGGCAGCCGAGCGAGCTGGCACCCCGGCGGGACGGGCGGAGGCTCACCATTGCGACTGGGCTCCTTCCACGATGTTGGTCACCAAGTCGTCCAACGCCTTCTGACGGCCCTGCACCTCCTGGCCGGGGTCGTACTCGCCCTTGACCAGGAGGCCGGTCCGCTGCCACAGCGGCTTGCCGCTCTTCTGGTTC
>DASSMN010000395.1:0-7824 GCA_035688885.1 Gemmatimonadales bacterium | reverse complement strand
CGGTAGGCCACGTCCGGAGCGGTCAGGAAGAAGGCACCGATGCCGATGAAGGTGGCCCCGTCGCCGACCCGGTCGAGCGTCGAGTCGTAGAAGGCGCCGAACTTCGTGGCCATGGCGCCGCCGCGCGCGACCTGCCCGTCCAGCGTGTCCGCGATGCCGCTCAGCAGCAGCAGCAGACCCCCCAGCCGCACGTGCCCCAGCCCAAACGCCAGGGCGGACACCAGCACGAGGCCGGTGCCGATCGTCGTGATGGTGTTCGGCCGCACGCCGGCCCGGATCAGCCGCCTCACCAGCGGGTTCACCGCGGCGTAGAACGGCTTCTCCAGCGCACCCAACAGCTTCACGTCGCTTCGGTCCCCCGGAGAGCGTGATCCTGGCCGGACCCGGGTGGGCGGCCGGGCGAAAGAATAATCGTGAGAACCGGTTAGAGCAATTGAGACCGGCTCACGCTCCGTCACCAGCTTCGGCTCGCGTGTCGGACATTGCTTTGGTGCGGTCGCCGCGAGGACCGTTCAGTCCGGATAGAGCAGAAACGCCCGACGGCGCTCCAGGAACCGACGGATGCCGCTGGCCCATCCGGCCACGATCGTGGCGGGGTCGGCGCCCGCGTCGAGGGCTTCGCGGAGTGTCGGGCCGCCGGCCAGACGGTCGAAGTGCCTGGGGATCCAGGCGAAGTGGTCGCCCGAGGCGGCGCGGACCGCGGCGAGCAGGTGGACGGCCGTCGCGGTGGGGTCGTACTGGTCGCGATCGGTGAGCTCGAGCCCTATGCCCGTCAGTGCCGTATCGGCGTACTTCCCGTCGCCCGGCGCCTGGGGGGTGAAGGTGACCCCGTGAAAGCGCACGCCCGCCAGGTGCGCCGCCCGGACGCGCGCGAGGACCGCGCTGGTGTCGAGCCATGGCGCGCCGACCTGCATGAACGCCGCGTCGGTGCCGCGGCCAACGCTCAGGTTGGTGCCCTCGAACAGGCAGGTGCCAGGGTAGTGGTAGAGCGCGTCCAGCGAGCGAAGGTTGGGGCTCGGTGGAATGAAGGGCAAGCCGCTGGCGTCGAGCGGCGTCGAGCGATGCCACCCGGACACCGGCACCACCCGGAGATCGGTCGCGAGCCCGAGATCGGCCTTGGCGAGCCGAGCCAGCTCGCCCAGCGTCATGCCGTATCGCATCGGCACCGCGAGCTGCCCCACCGGCGTCCGGTAGGCCGAGTCGAGCACGTTGCCCTGCACCGCCCCACCGATCGGGTCGGGCCGGTCCAGCACCACCACGGGTATGCGCCGTCCGGCGGCCGCACGCATCACCTCGATCGTCGTAAACAGGTACGTGTAGTACCGCGCGCCCGCGTCTTGCAGGTCGACCAGCAACAGGTCGATTCCGGCCAGCATCGTATCGGTAGGTGCCGTACTTCGCCCGTAAAGACTGTAGATTGGAAGTCCGGTGGCCGAATCGATCGACGAGGCAACCGTGGCGCCTGCCTCGGCCGCGCCGCGGAAGCCGTGCTCGGGGCTGAACAGCGCCGCGAGCCGCACGCCGGCCGCCTGCAAGCGCGCCACATCGCTGACTCCCTGGGCATCCACGCCCGCCTGGTTGGTCACCAGACCGACCCGGCGGTCCCGGACCACGGCCACGCTGTCGGTCAGCAGGACGTCGATGCCCGGCCGCACCGCCTCCGGCCTCGGCGCCGGCACCTGAGCGGCCGGCCGATGCGGACCGCAGCCGGCCAGCCATTCGCAGAGCCCCAGCACGACGAGCGTTCTGTGCACCTTAGGCACCTCGCCCCGATAGTGATCCTGCTGGTCGCCTGCGGTCGGGCCTCGACCGTGGCGACGCCGGCCCCGATGCCGTCCGCGGCCGCCGTCGGCCCCGAGACCAGCGTGGCCGCGCTGCTCGGCCGGCTGTCCGTGCGCGACAAGATCGCGCAGCTGGTAATGCCCTGGATCCCGGGCACCTATGCGGCATACGACGACGCCGGCTTCGAGCGCGCCGAAGCGTGGGTGGACTCGCTCCACGTGGGCGGGGTGATCGTGTCGATCGGGTCACCGCTCGATGTGGCGGCCAAGCTCAACCGGCTGCAGCAGCGCTCGTCCCTGCCGCTCCTGGTCGGGTCCGATTTCGAGGGCGGCACGAGCCTCCGGCTCAACGGCGGGACGCTGTTCCCTCCCAATATGGGCGTGGGCGCCACCGGGAGCGACAGCGCCGCGTACGACCTCGGCCGGATCACCGCGCTCGAAGGCCGCGCGGTGGGCGTGCAGCTCGCCTTCGCACCCGTGGCCGACGTGAACAACAATCCGGCCAATCCGATCATCAACACCAGGGCCTTCGGCGAGGACCCGGCTCAGGTGGGCCGCATGGTGGCCGCCGAGGTGCGCGGCCTGCAGGACTTCGGGATGCTCGCCACCGCCAAGCACTTTCCCGGGCATGGCGATACCGGCACCGACTCGCACCTCGCCCTGCCCGTGATCACGTCCACCTGGTCGCGGCTCGACTCGGTGGAGCTGGTGCCGTTCCGCGCGGCCATCCGGGCCGGCGTGGACGTGGTGATGTCGGCGCATATCGCGCTGCCGGGCATCGATTCGGGGCAGCTGCGGCCCGGCACGGTGGCGCCCAACATTCTGACCGGCATCCTGCGCGACTCGCTCGGCTTCCAGGGCATGATCGTCACCGACGCCCTCAACATGGCCGGCGTGGCCGACGCCTACGGCGCCGAAGCCGGCGTGCGCGCCTTCCTGGCCGGCGCGGACCTGCTGCTCCAGCCGGCCGACCCGCGCGCCGCGATCGACGCCATGGAGCGCGCGGTCGCCAGCGGGATGATCACCCCCGAGCGGCTGGACGCCTCGGTCCGCCGCGTGCTCGAGGCCAAGCGGGCGCTGGGCCTGTTCGCCCGGCGCACGGTGGCGCTCGACAGCATTCCCGCGATCGTGGGAAGCGCCGCCTTCCAGGCCGACGCCGCCGATATCGCGGCGCGATCCATCGTGATGGTGAAGGACTCTGCAGGTGTCATTTACTCGATGGTCAGCCGGCCGCCGGTCAACCTGGTCACCTACGCCGAGGAGGAGAATCGGCAGGTGGGCCTGGCGCTGGCGCTCGAGCTACGCGCGCAGGGCTTCCCGGTGGCGATGACCCGGCTGTGGCCCTCCAGCGGGCAGGCCAGCTACGACTCGGTGGCCGCGACGCTCCGCCGACCCGGCGTGGTGGTGTTCGCGACCGCGGACCGGCCGACGGCCGGCCGCGGCACGATCGGGCTTCCCGCCGCGCTCACCGGCCTCATCGCCCGAACCGCCCGCGAGCGGGCCACTGTGCTCATCTCACTCGGAAATCCGTACGTCATCGCCGGCCTTCCCGAGATCGGGTCCTATCTGATCGGCTGGCGCTCGAATGCAGTCACCGAGCAGGCGGTGGCCCGGGCGCTGGCCGGTGCCGCGCCGATCACGGGCCGGCTGCCCATCGCGCTGCCGCCGACGTATGCGCGCGGGTGGGGACTGCAACGCCACGTACCGTAGCATGGGGATCCTCACGGGCGAGGCGAGGAGCAGCGCCCTGACGTATGCCTGCATTGCTTGGCGCAGGAAGAACTGGGGATAGCGCAGCATTCTTCCTTCACCCAGGAACCGCCGATGCATCTCGTCTTCTCCGACTGGCTGATCATCGTCCTCTATTTCATCGTTTCGGCCGCCATCGGCCTGGCCTACACGCGGAAGGCCGGCCAGTCGCTGGCCGACTACTTCGTGTCGGGGCGGTCCCTCCCATGGTGGCTGGCCGGCACGTCGATGGTCGCCACGACCTTCGCGGCGGATACTCCGCTCGCAGTGGCCGGCCTGGTGGCGAAGTACGGCGTGGCGGGCAACTGGCTCTGGTGGAACGGTGCGCTCTCAGGTGTGCTCACCGTGTTCTTCTTCTCCCGGCTCTGGCGACGCGCCGGCGTGCTGACCGATGTCGAGTTCGCCGAGCTGCGCTACGGCGGCCGGCCGGCGGCGGCGTTGCGCGGCTTCCGGGCGCTCTACCTCGCGCTGCCGATCAACCTGATCATCATGGGCTGGGTGACTCGCGCCATGGTCACCATCCTCCACATCAGCCTCAACATCGACCCCTGGAAGGCCGCGCTGTTTCTGTTCGCTGTCACCGCAGTCTACAGCGTTTTCGCCGGGCTCTGGGGCGTCATCGTCACTGACCTGTTCCAGTTCGTCTTTGCCATGGGCGGGTCCATCCTGCTCGCGGTTCTCGCAGTGCGTTCCGTCGGCGGGCTGGACCAGCTCACGACTCGGACCGCCGCCCACTTCGGGTCCACCGAAGCGGCATTCGGCGTGATCCCACCGCTCGATGCGCCCTGGCTGCCGGTGACGACGCTGATGGTGTGGCTGGGAGTGCAGTGGTGGGCGGCATGGTACCCGGGGCAGGAGCCGGGCGGCGGCGGTTACGTCGTTCAGCGGATCCTCTCCGCCAAGGACGAGCGCCACGGACTCCTCGCGACCCTGTGGTTCACCATCGCGCATTACGCGCTCCGCCCCTGGCCCTGGATTCTGGTCGGATTCGTCGGCCTGCTGCGCTACCCGAACCTCGCCAACCCGGAGGAAGGCTACGTCCGGGTGATGGTCGACATCCTCCCGTCGCCTCTCCGAGGGCTGCTGCTGGCCGCCTTTGCGGCGGCGTACATGAGCACCATCAGCACCCACCTCAACTGGGGCGCCTCGTACCTGGTCAACGATGTGTACCTGCGGTTCATCCGTCCGGACGCGAGCCAACGTGCCCAGGTGCGGGCCTCCCGGCTCGCCACGGCGTTCCTCATGGTGGCGTCGCTGGTGGTCATGGGCTTCCTGAGCAGCGTCGAGCAGGGCTGGAAGCTGCTCATCGGCCTGGGGGCCGGCACCGGGCTGGTGTTCATCCTGCGGTGGTACTGGTGGCGGGTGAATGCGTGGTCCGAGATCAGTGCCATGGTCGCGTCCTTCATCACCTCCGTGGTGCTCACCCGGTTCGGCCACTCCCTGGGCGATCCGGGAACCCGGGACTACGCATTCACCATGGTCACCACCGTGGCGATCACGACGGTGGTGTGGCTCGCCGTCACGCTGCTCACCGCACCGGAATCCGTCGAAACGCTGGACCGGTTCTATCGGCGGGTGCGCCCGGGCGGGCCCGGGTGGCGGGCAGTGGCGGAGCGAACGGGATACGGCCAGGATCGGATTCCTGGGGGTGCGCTGTCCTGGGTCAACTGGGTGGCCGGCCTCGGCGCGGTCTACACCGCCGTGTTCGCGGTGGGTGCTTTTTTGACCGGGCAGCCCTCGTCAGGGCTGGTGTATGCGCTCGTGGCGACCGGGGCTTTCTTGTTGATTCAACGTAACTTGCGCGCTGACGAGCAGCTCGCCGCCGACGTTGACACCGCCCTCGATCCCCGGTTACAATTGGACCCGGGAGAATGAGGTCCACCAGTCGCCGTCGGTACGGAAGGAGCAGCGCATGAGCATCGAGCAGCAGGCCCCGGCAGGAGGGTTCACCCTCACCCTCACCGGTCGGGCGGCTGAAGAGGTGCAGAAGTTCATCGCCTCGGAGCAGGTTCCGGTCGAGTCGGCCGGCCTCCGGGTCAGCGTGCTCCCGGGCGGCTGCTCGGGATTCAAGTACAGCCTCAACATCGAAGAGCGCGCGCTGGACGATGATCTGGTCCAGGAGATCAACGGTGTACGCGTGTTCGTGGACGGTTTCAGCGCCCAGTATCTCACCGGCGTCACCATCGACTACGTGTCGTCGATGCAGGGCTCGGGCTTCACGTTCAACAACCCCAACGCCACCGGCGGGTGCGGGTGCGGCAGCAGCTTTACGGCGTGAGCTTATCCTGAGTCCGCCTGGGTGAACCGAAGGGGGCATGCGTCCACGCATGCCCCCTTCGCTTGACGCAGGGTGACTCTGTTCCACCCCGCTCTCACCTTCCCTACAAGGCGACCGTGCACAGT
Source organism: Gemmatimonadales bacterium (assembly GCA_035688885.1). Taxonomy (GTDB): domain Bacteria; phylum Gemmatimonadota; class Gemmatimonadetes; order Gemmatimonadales; family GWC2-71-9; genus CAVVWJ01. The sequence goes on along the minus strand of DASSMN010000395.1, from coordinate 1,891 downwards.
CTCGACCTCGCCGTCGTCGTGGTGTACTTCGCCTTCACGCTGGGCGTCGGCCTCTGGGTGTCGCGCCACCAGCGTAGCGCGACCGACTATTTCCTGGGCGCCCGCAACCTCCCCGCGTGGGCCATCCTGCTGTCGATCGTGGCGACCGAGACCTCGGCCCTGACCGTCATTTCCATCCCCGGCATCGGTGCCCGCTCGGATCTGACCTTCCTGCAGCTCACCTTCGGGTACCTGATCGGCCGGATCGGCGTGGCCCGGTGGCTGCTCCCGGGCTATTTCCGAGGCGAGCAGGAAACCGCCTACGCGCGGCTCGAGTCGCGCTTCGGGGTCGGCACCAGGCGGCTCACCTCGCTCATTTTCCTGGTCTCCCGCTTCCTCGGCGACGCCGTGCGGGTGTTCGCCAGCGCGATTCCGCTCGCGCTGGTAACGGGCTGGAGCATACCGACGGCGATCATCGTCATGGGCATCGTGACCATGGTGTACACCTGGGTCGGCGGCTTCAAGGCGGTGGTCTGGACCGACGTGCTCCAGCTCTCGGTGTATCTGGCCGGCGGCCTCGGCGCGCTCTTCATCGCCTGGAAGCTGGCCGGCGGCGCCCCGGAAGCGCTCGCGCGGGCGCAGGAGGCCGGCAAGCTGCGGTTGTTCGATCTGACCCCCAGCCTGAGCCACACCTACACGCTCTGGAGCGGCATTCTGGGCGGGGCCCTCCTTTCCGCCGCCTCTCACGGCACGGACCACCTGATCGTGCAACGGCTGCTCGCCACCCGATCGCTCGGCGACGCGCGCGTAGCGCTGATCGGCTCGGGCGTGATGGTCATCGCCCAGTTCAGCCTCTTTCTGCTGGTCGGGTCGGCCATCTGGGCCGCCGGGCTCGCGCCCGCCCAGACGCCGAGCGATCAGCTGTTCCCAGCCTTCGTCGTCCAGCATCTGCCGGCCGGGCTCGCCGGGCTGGTCATCGCCGGCATCCTGGCCGCGGCCATGGGGACCCACAGCTCGGCGATCAACTCGCTCGCCTCCTCGGCCACCCACGACCTGTACGCGTCCTGGACCGGCCGGACCGATCCGGTTCACCTGCTCCGGGTCGGCCGGGTAATCTCCGCCGTCTGGGCATTGGGCCTCATCGGCGGCGCGCTGTTCTTCAACGCGACCGCGGGCAACGGGCAGACCCCGGTCGTGGTGCTCGCGCTGTCGATCGCCTCGGTGACGTATGGCCCGCTGCTCGGCACCTACGTGCTGGCCGGACGCTGGCCCCGGGCGCGGGGGCGCGATGTCGTCGGGGCCGTGGCGATCACGGTCGCGCTCATGCTGGTGGTGGTGTTCGCCAAGCGCCTGTCCGACGCGCCCGGCCTGGGCTGGCTCGAGCCGCTTGGCCGCCTGGCGTGGCCCTGGTACGTCCCCCTCGGCACGCTGCTCGCCGTCGGCAGCGGCGTGGGGCTGAGCTATGTTCCGGGTCGCGCGGCACTCCCTACCCCCAGACCGAGTGAACTGTGAGCCGCATCCTGATCGGTGCCGACGTCGGGGGCAGCAAGACTGCCGTCGGCGTGTCCGACGGCGAGAAGATCCTCGCGCGAGCCGATGGTGCCGGTGCGGCCATCCGGCCGGGCCGCGCGCTCGCGTCGGCATCGGTCATCGCGGAGGTGGTGCGTCAGGCGCTGGCCGGCGCGGGCCGCCTGCACGGCGACGTGCTGTACGTCGGGGCGGCCGGCGCCGGGCGTGAGCCCGAGCGCGAGGAGCTCCGGAAGGCGCTCCGGGCCGAGAACCTGGCGCCGGTCGTAGTGGTCTCGACCGACATCGAGATCGCGCTGGCGGCGGTGTTCGACGCCGGACCAGGCATCGTGGTGAGCGCCGGCACGGGCAGTGTCGCCGTGGGCCGCGACCGGGCCGGGAAGCA
>DASSMN010000515.1:0-6557 GCA_035688885.1 Gemmatimonadales bacterium | reverse complement strand
GTCGCCGTCGGCCCGCTCGGCCAGCGTGAGCAGGCCGGCGGCGGCTTCCGCGGCGGGAATGGTGCCCAGATCCGTCGTGGATCCCCGGGCCGGGAGCCAGCGTCCCCCGACGTACGTGTGCGCCTCGGTCACCCGATGCCCGCTCATCCGAAGCGACATTCGCACCGGTCCCGGAGCGCAGTCGCTCTCCCACTCGCCGCGCTCGTCATCGTTCACGATGGTGATATTGTGCCCCCCGCTGCCGCACACGCCCTTCCGGGCCGCGAAGCTCAGCCGGATGGTTCCATCGCCAGCGGCGGCCACCCGCTGCGCCAGGGTCTGTGCCTCGAGGCGCGCGGGCAGCGCGAGCGCGGCGAGCAGCACGATGAGCCTGGTCATGGCTGTTCGATGATGTCCTGGAGCGCCTTCGCGGCGCGGGGGTCGCTGCTCTGGCCCAGCCAGAACAGCGCCTTCTTCCGGAGCTCGGGGTCGGGGTCACGCCGGGCGATCTCGAGCAGCCGGTCCACCGCCGCCGAGTCGTCGCGCTGGGAGTAGACGAAGATCACCTGCTCACGCAGCTCGCGCACGTTCAGCGTCGAATACAGGCTGGCGAGCTCGGCGATCGGCACGTCGCCCTGGCCGGCCCAGAACAGCGCCTGCTTGCGCAGCTCGACCGGCTGGGTGTTGTCCTTCGCCACCCCGACGAGCCAGCGCATGTTCTCCTGTCCGCCCGCCTGGGAAATCGAGAACAGCACCTTGTTGCGAAGCTCGGTCTCCTTGAGCCGCCCATAGAGCGAGCGCAGGAAGGCCTCGTTGTCCTTGCCGCCGCTCTGCCCGATCCAGAAGATGGCCTTCTCGCGCACATTCTCGGGCAGGTCCGGCCGCTCGGCGTAGCTCCGGAGCGCCTGGCTGGCCCGGGGGCTGTCATGCTGCGACAGAGCGAACACCGCCTTCTCCTGGAGCGCGGGGTCCTTCGACGTGCGAAGGATCGAGTCCAGCGCGCCCACCGCCCGCTCGGTGCCCACCTGCGACAGCCAGAAGACGGCCTGCTCCCGCACCTCCTGATCGGGATCGGTGCGCGCGGTCTCGAGCAGGATGTCCTCGCTCCCTGCGGCGCTTTCCTGCGCGATCAGGAACACGGCCTTCCGCCGGAGGCACACCGAGCCGGCGTCCCGCCTGGCGAGCACCCGGCGGAGAATCGGGCGGGCCCGCTCGTCGTCCATCTGCATCAGCGCGTTGAGCGCGGCCAGCTTGGTATCGTCATCGTCGCCGGAGCAGCGGTCGTCGTTCCCGTCCGGGGTGGGTGGGGTCGGCGGCGTTGGAGGTACCTGGGCGACCGCGGGCACCGGGGGCACCGGCGGCTCCGGCTGGTCCACGATGCTGGCCGCGTCATTCTGAATGACGACCACGGCCTGCTGATCGCCTCGGCGCGCTAGCTCCCCCTGGATCCGGAGCGCCAGCGCCTTCGCGTCGCCCTGGGTGGCGGCCTTGGGGAACCTGCTCCGCTGGGTATCAAGGGCCTCGAGCGCGGTCTTGAGCTGGGCCGTCCCGCCCACGCGGTAGAGTGCGAATGCCCGCCAGTAGTACGAATCGGCGGCGTAGCCCGACTTGGGGAACCGTACCGGCACCTGGGCAAAGAGGTCGGCCGCGGCGCGATAGTCGCGCCGCTCGAGCGCCGCCCTCGCCGCCCGGTAGAGCGAGTCGGCGGGATCGTTCTGAATCCAAGGCGCCGGCGCCTGCGGATCGCCCAGCGCGGCCGAGTCCTGCGTCGTTCCCCCCGGTGCAGTCGAGGGAGTCACGGCCGGCCGCGACCCCTCGTGAGCCAGGAGCATGCCCGTCAGCACCATGCCCAGCGACATCCGTACGGTCACAAATCACCTCGGGTTGGGGTGGTGCCGGCCGGCACCACGGTCCGCAGGCGGGTCAGGACCCCGCCTCGCTCGATACCTTCACGGATCAGCTCGCGATCGCCCGCGGGCGCATCGGGGGTGAGCTGGGCGATCTCCGCCAGCACCAGCTCGAGGTCCTGCAGCAGCAGCCGCATCCGCCGATCCTGCCCGGCGGGGGAGTCCAGCAGCAGCCGGTTGGTGGCCAGGAGCTCCCGAGCCGTCGCGGAGGCGAGCCGCTCCTGGCTGCCGCTCCGAACCGACGTGCGGAACAGGGTCAGGAACGCCTCCGATTGACCCAGGTGCTCCACCGTAGCGAGGCGGTAGGCGGTCTCGTTGACCCGCGGAGCCGACGAATCATGGCCCGCTGCCACCGCGGCGGGGCCTGGCACGATGGTCTGCGAGATCCGACCGATACCGATGCCCACGGCCAGCACCGCGGCGGCGGCGGCCGCCACTGCCCACGGGATCCAGCGGCGCGGGGCGGGGCGGCGGGCCCGGTCCAGCCGGCGGGCGCGCTCGATCTCGCGCCACATCGCCTCGCGCGGCGCCTGGGGCGGCTGGTGATACTCGCGGGCCGCGGCCCGAAGCGATTCGTCGAGCTGATCGTCGTCCATCGACTCACTCCCTCGCGAAATCGGCGAGCGCCTCCCGCAGCCGGGCCCGGGCGCGGAACAGCTGGGCCTTGCTGGTGCCGGGTTGGACCCCCAGCGTGTTGGCGATCTCCTCGTGCGTATACCCCTCGACGTCGTGCATCACGAACACAGTCCGATAGCCGTCCGGCAGGCCGTCGATGGCGCGCCGCATCCGGAGCTTTAGGTCCGGATCCGCCTCCACCGGCCGGGCACCCACCGCGGGCGCCTCGTCCAGCCCCACCTCGCGTTCCCTCGCCCGCTTGAGGCTCCGCAGCCCGTTCAGCGTCACCGAGATGGCGATCGCGCACAGCCAGGTCGAGAGCGCACTGTCTCCCCGGAAATCCGCCAGGCGCCGGAAGGCCTTGATGAAGGCCTCCTGGGTGTAGTCCTGCGCCCGGTGGGTGTCGCCCACCATCCGGTAAACCAACCGGAAGACGCGGTCTACGTGCGCGTCGTACATCTCGCGCTCGGCCCGGGCATCGCCGGCTAGCACTCGGCCGATCAGTTCACGGTCGTCCACAGGCTCCGGCGAGTGAGAAGTTCCAGTTCAACCGGCCGTCTGACACGGGGCCGGGAGAAAGGGTTGCGCGGCCTGCCGCCGGCCGCGACGCGCAACCCTTTGCGGCGCCGGGGACTCTAACCCCCCGTCATCGCCCGACGCGACGCTCCGGCTGTGCGGTATCGGCCCGGCCCGGGCCCGCGGACGGTGATGGCGACGGGGACAACCCCGGCGCAGGCGATCGAGATGATATGGTACGCGACCGGGCCGCCGGTCGCTTCAACGGGGACCAAGATCGTCCCCTATACGGAAAGGCAGGAAGCCGGCGATGGTACAACTGGCAAAGCAGGATCCGACCAGGGTTTACGTGGTGATCGAGGGTGACCATCCCATCGGCCGGGTCATCGCGCCGCTCGGTGTGCCCGTCCTGGCGCCCGGGGCAGGGACCGTCTTCCTGAGTCGCTGTCCGGTGGGCGCGGCCGCCTGAAACGATTTGGGGGCGCCCGGGGTAGTAGGAGGCGGTTGTCCATCCTCATCTCTACCTCCGGCGGACCCCCTATGCGGCTTTCCTGGTGCCTGGCGCTGACCCTTCTGCCCGCCGTGTGGTCATGCGGCGGCTCCCGAGCCCCCGAGACCGAGACCGCCCGACCCGCACCGTCCGGGGGCACCACGGCCGCCATCACCCCAGCCGATCTCAAGGCCCGGATCTCCATCTTCGCCGATGATTCGATGCTCGGCCGTCGGGCCGGCACCATCGGCAACGTCCGGGGCAACGCCTACATCGCGGCGGAAGCGGCACGGCTCGGCCTCAAGCCGGCGGGCGACAGCGGCGGCTACCTCCAACGAGTGCCGCTGGTGAGCTACGTGCTGGATTCCGCCGGGGCCACGCTTCACGCCGGCTCGAATACGCTGGTGCCGTTCGCGGACTACTACCCCTACCAGCCGATCTTCGCCGTGCCCGCCCGGCCCATCAGTGGCGCGCCCATCATTTACCTCGGCACCGCCGCGGACAGCGCGTCATTTCCCTCCCGCGACGAGCTCAAGGGCAAGCTGGTCGTGTTCCGGAGCGAGGCCACCGGCAACAACCTCGGCGCGCCGGACCTGAGCCACCAGGGACGCCTCGGCCAGATTGCCGGCATCGCCGTCACCCATATCGACCCGCTGCTGGGGCAGTTCGCCAACTACTTCCGTTCGCCCAAGCTGGAGATCAAGGGCGCCATCCAGGCTCCGCCCGGCGCCACCCAGCCCCGGATGCTGTTCGTCCCCACCGGCGCCGTCAGCAAGATCTTCGGCAAGCCGCTGGACCAGCTGCGTGCCGGCGACACGGCGCCGCCGTTCCAGGGCGAGGTGGCCTACGTCGGTACCGACCTCCCCGCTACCAACGTGGTGGCGATCCTGGAGGGCTCGGACCCGGCGCTCCGCGGCGAGTACGTGGCGCTCGGCGCGCACAATGACGCCATCGGGATCGTGCCACCGGTCAGTCACGACAGTCTGCGGGCATACAACAGCGTGATCCGCCCCCGAGGAGACAACGACACCCCGCGCCCGCCCACGGCGGAGGAGGCTGCCCGCATTCAGGCCATCAGGGACAGCCTGCGCAAGCTACGCCCCGACCGGGTGGATTCGATCGTGAACGGCGCGGACGACGACGGGTCGGGCTCCATGGGGCTGTTGGAGATCGCGGAGGCCATGACGCGGGAGGGGGCCCATCCCAAGCGCTCGCTGCTCTTCGTGTGGCACACCGGCGAGGAGTCCGGGCTGCAGGGAAGCCAGTACTTCACCGACCACCCGACCGTCCCGCGCGATTCGATCGTGGCCCAGATCAACATCGACATGATCGCCCGCGGCGACCCCACCGACGTGCCGGCCGGCGGCCCCAGCTATCTCGAGGTGCTGGGCTCGCGCCGGCTCTCGACCGAGCTCGGCGACCTGGCCGAGCAGGTCAATCGGGATGGCAAGTTCGGGTTCAAGTTCAACTACGCCTTCGATGCCAACGGTCACCCCGACCAGTACTACTGCCGGAGCGATCACGCCAACTATGCCCGCTACGGCATTCCCATCGTGTTCTTCAGCACCGGGTCGCACCGCGACTACCACCAGGTGACGGACGAGGCCCAGTTCCTGGACTACGATAAGTACGCCAACGTCGTACGCTACGTGGACGCGCTCACCGCCCGCGTGGCCGATCTGGATCACCGGGTGGTGGTGGACAAGCCCAAGCCGGATCCCCAGGCGCCGTGTAAGCAATAGACGGACGGGAGGACGGAAAGACGGAAGGACGGAAGGACCTGCACACCTGACCGGGTCACCGAACCACGTGTGGTGTGCAGGTCCTTCCGTCTTTCCGTCCTCCCGTCCTTCCGTCTGTCAACGCCCTAACTCCTTCCCAGCCATCTACTTCCACGTACCGCTTCCCGTTGCTTTCGACCCCGGATCCCGGGTATATTTGGGGGTCTCGGGACCCGCCTCGAGACCGCACGTTTTCCCTAGCCAGCGACCGATATGACCGCACCTAACTCGCGCGAGCGGATCCTCCCGCGTCTCATCGAAGAAGAGATGCAGCAGTCGTTCATCAACTACTCGATGAGCGTGATCGTGTCCCGGGCGCTGCCCGATGTCCGGGACGGGCTCAAGCCGGTGCACCGGCGGATTCTCTACGCGATGAACGAGCTCGGCCTGGTGCCGGGGCGGCCCTACAAGAAGTCCGCCACCGTCGTCGGCGACGTGCTCGGCAAGTACCACCCCCACGGCGACGGCTCGGTGTACGACGCGCTGGTGCGCATGGTCCAGGACTTCTCGCTGCGGTATCCGCTGGTGGACGGGCAGGGGAACTTCGGCTCGGTCGACGGCGATCCAGCCGCAGCCTACCGCTACACCGAGGCCAGGCTCACCCGTGTCGCGGTCGCGATGCTGGAGGACATCGACAAGAACACCGTCGACTTCCAGCCCAACTTCGACGACCGCCTGCAGGAACCCACCGTCCTCCCCTCCAAGATCCCGAACCTTCTAGTCAACGGCTCCTCGGGCATCGCGGTGGGCATGGCCACCAACATCCCGCCCCACAACCTCAAGGAAGTGGCCAAGGCGGTGGAGCTGCTGATCGACAATCCCGAGGCCACCATCGCAGACCTGCGCAAGGTCATCAAGGGCCCGGACTTCCCCACTGGCGCCTACATCTACGGCCGGGCGGGCATCAAGGACGCCTACGAGACCGGACGGGGCCGGGTGGTCATGCGGGCCCGGGCCCAGATCGAGGAGCGGGAGTCGTCCGGCAAGGCGCAGATCGTGGTCACCGAGATCCCCTACCAGGTCAACAAGGAAAATTTGGTCAAGGCCATCGCCGAGCTGGCGGCGGAGAAGAAGCTCGAGGGAATCTCGGGCGTCAACGACGAGTCCGACAAGGACGGCATGCGGGTGGTCATCGAGCTCAAGCGCGATGCCATCCCCAACGTGGTGCTGAATCAGCTCTACAAGCACACCGCTATGCAGGCCACCTTCGGCGTCATCATGCTGGCGCTCGACAAGGGCGCCCCCAAGGTCATGAACCTGAAGGAGCTG
>DASSMN010000457.1:0-6282 GCA_035688885.1 Gemmatimonadales bacterium | reverse complement strand
GTGTCGCCGATGATCACCACCTCCGCGCCATGGGGCACGCGGCCGAAGATCGGCTCGGCCCGCCGCGCGGCGATCGGCGGAAGCTCGGGCCGGTGCGCGGCGTCGGAGCCGTACGCACCGACGCGAAAGCGCTCGGGAGCGATGCCGCCGGAGCGCAGCTTGAGCGCCGCTCCCTCAGCGACATTGCCGGTGAGCAGCCCGAGCACCACATCCGGCTCGGCTTCCAGCCGCGCAAGCAGCAGCAGGATGCCCGGCATGATCGTGGTACGGGTGGTGGGACGGTCGAGCTCGCGAGCGAGATACCCGACGTAGCGCTCGCACAGGGCGCGAACGCGGGGGGAGTCCCGTGGCTCCTGCTGCCCTGCCGCCTCGAGCATCTCGGTGACGATCTGGGGGTCGGTCTTGCCGTCGAAGCGGATGTGCTCGAAGGCGGGACGGTGGCCCACTTCCTCGGCGAGCGCGGCGACGATGGCGCGCCGGCCAGCGCCGGCGGTGAGCAGCAGGGTGCCATCGATGTCGAACAACACGAGCTTCCGGGTCACCGCTCCTCCAGCCGCCTCGCGGCGACGAGCCGCTCCCGGAGCGACGCGGCCCGGCTCCCCGGCAGCCAGGCCTCCTGTATCATGCCGCCGACCGCGATCGTCGAGTGCACCAATGTGTCGGCCTCGCCGGCAAAGGCGACGTGGGTGATCTTCGCGTCGTTGCCGCGGAAGAAGAGCAGATCGCCGGCGCGCACGCGGTCGAGCTCCACCGGCGCGCCACAGAGCGACTGCTGATGCGAGTCGCGCGGCAGGACGACACCGCGGGCGAGAAACGTGGTCTGCACCACCCCCGAGCAGTCCACGCCGCACGGCGTCACGCCACCCCACTGGTATGGGGAACCAGAGAAATGCTCGAGGGCCCAGCGCTCCGGCGCCTTGGCCCGGGCCGCTGGCCGAGCGTCCTCTACAGGTGCAACCTCGCCCTCGGCGAGGCGGCCCAGGCGGCCATCGGGCAGGCGGATCGCCTCGCCTTCGAACGCCACGCGTGCGCGCAGCGGCAGACGGAGGCGCGACTCGCCGACCCGCACGAAGGCACCCGAGCTCCAGCCGGAGGCGTGACGCCGCCACGCCTCGACGGCCGGCTCGTCCACCTCGGCGCAGTAGCCGGCATTGATCCAGCCGCCATAGCCGTCGACGTCGGTGCGCACGCGACGCCATTCGCCGGTCGTCTCGAGTACGGTGGCGGTCTCGCCGAGCACCAGCTGGCTCACCTGCTCCGAACGAAGAGTGGCCTGCGCGAAGACCGGCGCGACAGCGGCGCGGGCGATGACGGCAGTCACTTGGAGGCGGCTTCCTTGGCGGCGCACTCGCGGCAGAGGGTCACGCCGCGAAAAGTGCAGATGAGGCAGATGAAGGTGCCGCAGCGCTCGCAGGGATAGCCTTCGGAGGCCCGCTCCTCGCGCCCGCAGGCTCGGCACCCCATGCCGTCGTGCTCCTTGATCTCGGCCATGGCGACCTCAGGCGGTGATGTTGTACCGCTTGATCTTGTTGATCAGCGTGGCGCGCGAGATGCCCAGCTCGATCGCGGCGCGGGTACGGTTGCCGGTATGGTGCTTGAGCGTGCGCTCGATGTGCTGGCGCTCGAGGTCTTCCAGGCTGAGCGGGGTGTGGCGCCGATCGCCGATGCCGGGGCGGGCCCGGAACTCGCCGGGAAGATGCTCCACGCTCACCGCCGGCGCGCCGCGGCCCAGGATCAGGGCCCGCTCGAGCACGTTCCGCATCTCGCGCACGTTGCCGGGCCAGCTGTAGGCCAGGAGCCGGTCGAGCACTTCGCTCGACAGGGTCGGGGGGCCGTCGGGCAGCTCGGCCCGAAGGTCGGTCATGAGGCGGGTGATGAGCGCCAGCCGGTCCTCGCGCGAGCGGTCGCGCACCGCGGGGAGCTGAAGCGGCATGACGCTCAGGCGATAGTACAGGTCCTCGCGGAACCGGAGCTCCTCCACCTCGGTCTGGAGGTCCTTGTTGGTGGCCGCCACCAGCCGCACGTCCACGGTGATCTCGCGGGTGCCGCCCAGCCGGCGAAAGGTCTTGGTCTCGAGCACCTTGAGCAGCTTGGGTTGAAGCTCGGGGGCCAGGTCGCCGATCTCGTCGAGGAAGATGGTCCCATGATCGGCGATCTCGAACAGCCCCTGCTTGCGGTCCTTGGCGTCGGTGAACGCGCCCTTCTCGTGTCCGAACAGCTCCGAGTCGAGGAAGGTGGCGTTGAGGCCGGCGCAGTTCACCTCGACGAACGGAGCCCGCGCCCGCGGGCTCAGGTCGTGGATCATGCGCGCCACCCAGCCCTTGCCGGTCCCGCTCTCGCCGGTGAGGAGCACCGTGGTCCGCTCGCTCTGGGCCAGCAGCGCCACCTGGTGAGCGAAGTCCTGCATGCCGGAGGACGTGCCGAGCGAATCGAGCCCGTGGCCCGGCGCGCTCTGGACCAGCAGCGCCTCGTTCACCCGGCGGAGCCGAGCCTTGTCGGCCACTCGCGCGGTGGCGGCGGCCAGGTGCTCCATGTCCACCGGCTTGGTGAGGAAGTTCTCGGCCCCGAGCTGCATGGCACGCACCGCGGTGGCCACGTCGCTCTCGCCGGTGAGCAGGATGACCGCCGCGTCCCGCTGCCGCAGGTGCTCCAGCACCTGCATGCCGTCCATGCCCGGCAGGCGCAGATCGAGGATGACGACCTCGGGCCGGAGCCGGTCGAACGTGGCCAGGCCGGCCTCGCCGCTCAGCTCCCGGGTGACCTCGTAGCCCAACCGCTCGAAGTAGTTCCCGATGCTGCGCAGAACGTCGACATCGTCATCGATGAGGAGGACGGATCCGGCCATGCGGTGCGCTCTGGGGCAAAGGGGCGGTCAACCCGGGATCCCTCGGGCCGATCAACGCCCTCGGGATGACAGAAATTAGTCAGTCCCCGGCACCACCACCACCTCACCCCGGCGGCACCATGACGGTGATGGCCCGGGGAACGATGGTGGCGGTAAACGGGGTTTCTCCGCCCGGCTCGCCATCGAGCTGCACCGGGTGGACCGGGTCGCTCACCACCCGGATCTCCCGTCCCCGGGCATATCCCACGTAGGTGTCCAGCCCCTCGACATCCGGCGCCATCCGCAACAGGTCCCAGACCGCCCGGAGGCTCTGGCCGAAGTTGTTCGCGCGCACCACCACCACGTCGAGCAGGCCATCGTCGGGGCGGATGCCGGCGCCCAGCCGGACGTAGGGCGGGATGACCTCGCCGCAGTTAGCCACCAGCACCATGGCCGCATTGGCGTCGTACTCGACGCCGTCGATGGTGATGACGTGATCGGTGCTCCGGAGCTCGCCCATGAGGCGCAGGGTGGTCGCCACGTAGGCCCCCATCCCCCAGCGGCGCTTCTGCGCGCTGGCCGTCTCGGCCATGACCCGCGCATCGTACCCCGCGCCGCACGCGACGGCGAAATAGTGAAGCCCGTCTGCTCGCTCCATCCGGCCCAGGTCGAAGGCACGGGGACGGGCCCTCACCAGCGCCTGGGCGGCGCGGGCCGGCGCGGCAGGAATCCGGAGATTGCCCGCCAGCAGATTGCCGGTGCCGCCCGGGATGACGCCCAGGCTCACGCCGGTGTCCACCAGCGAGGCCGCCGCCTGCATGGTCGTCCCGTCGCCGCCGAACACCGCGACCACGTCTACCCCGTGCGCGACACCCTCCGCGGCGAGCCGCCGGGCGTCGCCCGGGCCGGTGGTGGCCGCGAGCTCGGTGTGCCAGCCCGCCGCCGTCAGGGTCCGCATGACCGCGTCGACTGCGCGCGGACGGGTACGGGCCGCGGCCGGATTGGTGATGAACAGCGCGCGCACTTAGAACTCCCGCTCCCACAGAATATCGAGACCGATCTGATACGGATTGGTGCTCAACCGGTTGGTGGTCACGAACGTATTGCAGGACTGCACCGTGGGCTCGATCGAGCTCTGGAACTTCCACTCCCGACTGAACCGGAACTCCAGGCTCGCGCCGAGATTCTTGGCGCTGAGCTGGCTGAAGTCGGGACAGAAGCCGGCATTGAACGTGAGGAACGTCTTGTTGCCGATCTGCCAGCCGGCCGCCAGCTGGGTGAGCGTGCCGCCGCCGGCCGGCGTGTTGGAGACGCCCGGCCGGATCTCGATCAGGTCGATGGGCACGCCGATGTCCTGGATCAGGGCCCGCTCGAGCTCGCTCGAGAGCGCGCTCGAGAAATAGGCCAGTCCCGTCTGCAGCGCCCCGCCCTGCCCAACCAGCGTGGCTTCGTTGGCCGGATAGCCGGTGATCAGGTACGAGACCAGGTCGGTCTCGGAGATCGGCGGCCGGATGGTGCTCGACAGCGTGAGCTTGGGCTGGTACAGCGTGCCGGTGATGTTGGCGATGATCGGAATGTCCTCGCCGCGCACGCTCCGCACCGTGTGGCGCGCCTCGATGTCCAGCCCGGCGTTGAGATCGTTGGTGTAGGTCACGTCGCCGCGGCTCACGGTGAAGTCGCGGGTCACCGGGCCGATCTTGAGCGTGTAGGTGCCCCGCGGCGCGTTGAGCGTGCCGACCGGGGCGTAGGTCGCCCCGACCTTGCTGAGCCGAACCCGGCCTTCCAGCTGCACGTTGGCTTCCGCCGACCGAAGCCAGTCGTCCGATCCCATCTCCACCCGCAGGTCGTTGATCCGGAGGGAATCGAGGAACCGGTTCTGGAACTTGGCGCCCAGGTTCTCACGGCGGATCAGCGTGGTGTCCACCAGGTCGGCGATCGAGGGATCCTCGAGATCGATGATCCGCTTGTTCACCAGGTCGGCGAAGTAGAGCACGCCGCTGTTGGCCAGCAGCCCGCCGGTGAGCGTGGCGCCGAACACGGGGCCTTTGAGCTGGAGGTCGCCGGTGCCCACCAGGGTCAGGAAGCTGCGCACGTCGATGGCCCGGAACTGCTCGGCGTGGAAGCTCAAGTCGAGGATCGGACGGGAGAGGTTCTCGAGCCGCACCGAGCCGCCCACCTGGAGCTTGCCGCCGCCGCTGGTCACCGTGAAGTCGCGGGAGCGGATCGAGTCGCCTTCGAGCGTGACGCCGCCGCGCACGGCGCCGAACCGGATGCCGAGCCCCGGGAGCGACATGCTGCCGCCCTGGATATCCACCTTCCCCGCGAGCTCCGGCTTGGCCCAGGACCCTTCGATCTGCACGTCGGCCTTGAGCGTGCCGCCCACGTGGGTCACCGCCGGCGTGATCGCCTCGAGCAGGCCGAGCGAGACGCTGTCGGTGTGGGCCCGCACCGAGAGCGGGCCGTCGATCTGCCGCTTCTCCACCCCGGTAAGGGCCAGGTCGAGCGGCAGGTGGGCTTCCACCTGCAGCAGATTTTCGCCGGTGCGCCACAGGTCGAGGTTGGCATCCAGACGGCGGCCCTCGTAGTTGAGCGCGCCCTGGATGAAGGGTGACTGGAAGTCGCCGAACCGCGCGTCGGCCAGGCGGACGAGCCCGCGGAACGTGGGCGTCGCGGCGGTGCCGCCGACCTGGAGGTCGAGCTCGACTTCACCGCCGACGCCGAGCGTGTCGCGCTGAAGCAGGCCGTACAGGTCGTGCAGGTCCAGCCCCAGCAGCTGCACCGTGAGGTCGCCCGGCGCCTTGCCCGGCACCCGGCCGGCCACCTGGAGCACGCTCGAGCCGTTCACGGCGCGGAGCGTCGTGGGAGTCACCGAGGGCGCGGAGTCGCTCAGCGTGATGAGAATCGGCTGGTCCAGGCGATACCGGCGCACCGCCAGCTTGGCGAGCAGCGAGTCCACCGCCAGCAGCTGGCTCTGGCCCTTCGCATACCACTCGCCTGCCGCGTCGAACCGTGAGGTGCCGCCCAGCGCGGTCCCGCCGCTCCACCGAAGCGAGTCGCTGAAGCCGTCCACCGCGCCGGCCGGCCCGGCGAACACCCACTGCGCGGCGCGGAGCGTGTCGGCGTCCACGCGGGCGGCCAGCCGGGGGCGGTGGCCGCCCACCCAGCTGAGGCTGCCGGTCATCTTGGGTGCCCGGAGCCGCAGCCACTCGAAGCCGTCCACCTCGGCCGTCGCGTCCGCGCGGAGCGAGTCGAGGCTCCCCGCGAGCTCCACCCGCCCCGTGGCCCGCCCGCCGAGCGGCCGCGACTCTGCCGAGGTGTCGCGGGTCTGCCTGGTCACCGCCAGCAGCAGCGAGTCGAATCCGATGAGGCTGTCGGCGGCCAGATCGAACCGCATGCGGCCGTCGTGCGGCGCCGCCCAGCCAAGCGTGCCCGAGCCGGCGGCGCGCGCGCCCTGCCAC
>DASSMN010000269.1:0-2857 GCA_035688885.1 Gemmatimonadales bacterium | reverse complement strand
TGATCTGGCACACGCTGTTCGGCATCGAGGCCGGCGTTGAGGCCCTCCTCAGTCCCACGCACCTTGCCTTGGCACTCGGCCTAGGGCTCATTGGCAGTGGGCCGATCCGTGCGGCATGGCGGCGGCCTCGGCCCGTGTCGGGGTGGGCGGCCCAGGGGCCTATGGTCCTGGCGCTGACGGCCACGCTCTCCGTTCTCACCTTCTTTACCGAATATGCACATCCTCTGGTTTACGCTGCTGCCGGTCGAGGTCATCCGTACGGCGGGGCCGAGGGGCTCGGCGTTGCGAGCATCCTGATCCAGACGGGATTGCTCACGGCGATCATTCTACTCACTGTACGAATCGGGACGCTGCCGCGGGGGGGCCTCACGCTGATCGTGACGCTGAACGCCGCAGCCATGGGGTTCCTAAATTTTTCCGCTGGCTACCCGTTAACGTTGGTGGTGGGTGCGGGAGTGGCTGGACTCCTGATCGATGTGCTCTACGCTCAGCTTCACCCTACCGCTACAACGCCGACCGCCTGGCGGCTGTTCGCCTTCGTCCTCCCAGCCATCTTCTACCTCTGTTATTTCCTTGCGCTGATGTTGACGGAAGGTATCGTCTGGTCGGTCCACCTCTGGGTCGGATCGATCGTGCTTGCCGGGATCGCAGGCTGGCTGCTCAGCTACCTCCTCCTCCCGCCCCGATCGTCGGAGGAGTCTCCCTGAGGTGATTGTGCCCAATTTGTGCCTAGCGCAGGCGCATTCCTGATCACTCGAGCGAACGTCGGCGTATGACGCGGTGAGCCGCTTAGTTGCAGGCCTCGGCAACTCAAGCAATATGGATTAGCCGGCTGGTCTAGGCGTGGCGGGGATCGTGAAATCGGGCGCGGCGGAACTGCGCGCTCACTTTGTCACCCGCGGTAGCAGTCGCCGCGCTGGAGGTTTCCCATGGCGTCGTAGGTCGCGTACTTGTACATGTCCGACAGCGTGGGATAGTTGAAGCAGGTGTCGATGAAGGTCGCGGTTGTTGCCCCCATCGTCATGCCGACGAGACCGCTCGCGATCAGCTCGCAGGCATTCTCGCCGATCATGTGCACGCCAAGTAGCTGCTCCTCCGGCAGGGAGAACAGCAGCTTCAGCAGACCCCGGCGTTCGCCGATCAGGGCCCCGCGAGGGTTGTCCTGGTACCGGCAGCGCCCCACGACGTAGGGGCGCCTCTTCGCGCGCAAACTCTCCTCCGTCTCGCCCACCATGGACAGCTCGGGGATGGTCCACACCCCGACCGGCAGGTGGCGCGCGATGCCGGCCTTGTACTTCAGCTCGAAAGCGTTCACCATCGCCATCCGCGCCTGCTCCATGGCGGTCGAGGATAGGGCCAGGCCGCCGATCACGTCTCCGGCGGCATAGATGTGCGGCACGTTCGTCTGAAACCGCTCGTTTACCTCGAGCTGACCGTGCGCGTTGAGCCGGACGCCGGCGCGGTCGAGGCCGAGCCCCTCCACGTTGCTCCGACGGCCGAGAGCCACCAGCACCGCCTCCGCCTCGAGCCTTCGCCCGCCCTCGAGGACCACGGTGAGCCCGTTGTGCCCGTCGACCTCCGCGACGTGCTGCGGCATCAGGAACTCGACCCCGATCGAGGCCATCGCCTCCTGGAGCATGGTGGCAAGCTCGGCATCGACGAAGGGCAGGAGCCGGTCGCCCCCGTTGATGACCCGCACCTGGTCCAGCCCGAGGACCTTGAACAGGCAGGCGTACTCGCACCCGATGGTCCCGCCGCCGATGATCGTCAGCGAGCGAGGGAGCCGCTTCATCTCGAGGATGGTGTCGGAGTCGTAGACGCGCGGGTCTCCGAACGGAATCGTCGCGGGCCGGATCGGCCGCGAGCCCGTGGCGATGAGGACGATCTCCCCATGCAGCCGCGTGTGGCCGTGCTCGCCGGCGACCTGCACGGTGTGGGCGTCGACGAACGAGGCGACGCCGCGATGGACGTCGACGTGATGGCGGTCGAGGTTGGTCGCGACCCACTCGCTGAGCGCCTGTCGGACGGCACGGCCGCGCCGCATGAACGCGTCCACGGTGATCGTTCCGTCGTAGCTGAGCCGGAGGCCGTGCAAGTCGCGGCCGTGGAAGCCCGAGAGGTAGAGCGCGGTCTCGCGCATCGCCTTGCCTGGCACGCCGGTGTTGGCCACCGCGCCTCCGAGACGCGATGCGCGCTCGATCAGCGCCACCTTCTTGCCGAAATAGGCAGCCTGAGCGGCGCCCTTCTCGCCGCCTGGGCCCGAGCCGACCACGATGAGATCGTACGTCCGAGTTTCCATGCCCGGTTCCTCAGATCCCTTGCGTTCTGTTGTCACACTATGCCCCGAACATGGGCGTTGACGTCGGAGACATTTTCAGCCAGGCTGACGGCAGCACGGCGAGCCTCGGGCTCGGCCCGGCAGACGCGGCCGCGCAGATCACATGGTCCACGCGCGGCTCGGCCCTACCTCGTCCCCAACTGACGTGGACCCGATGGAGGGCACCATGGCACTACGGATCAACAGCGAAGCGCCGAACTTTACCGCCGATACCACCCAGGGCAAGATCGACTTTCACGAGTGGATCGGCAACGGCTGGGCCATCCTCTTCTCGCATCCCAAGGACTTTACGCCGGTCTGCACGACCGAGCTCGGCTACATGGCCGGCCTGAAACCAGAGTTCGACAAGCGCAATTGCAAGATCATCGGCCTCAGCGTCGACCCGGTGACCGATCACAGCCGCTGGGCCAAGGACATCGAGGAGACCCAGGGGCATGCCGTCACCTACCCGATGATCGGCGATCCCGAGCTCAAGGTGGCGAAGCTCTACGACATGCTGCCCGCCGAATCCGGCGACAG
>DASSMN010000241.1:0-3722 GCA_035688885.1 Gemmatimonadales bacterium | reverse complement strand
CGATGCCGTAGCCGTGGAGGGGGCCCAGGCCCTCGAGCGTTTTCAGAATCATGAGGGCGAGCGTGCCCTGCTTGACATCCAGTTTGTCGGCCATGTCGCGTCCTATGGGAAACCCATACGACGGACCATGGCCGACAAACTGGACGTACAGCCGGGCACCCTCGCCCTGATGATCCTCCGGACCCTCGAGGTCCTGGGACCGCTCCACGGCTACGGCATCGCCCGCCGCATCGAGGAAACCGCCAAGCACCGTCTCACCCTCAACTACGGCACGCTCTACCCCGCCCTCCTGAAGCTCGAGCAGGAGGGGTTCATCACGGCGGAGTGGAGCCAGTCCGAGAACAACCGCCGCGCGAAGTTCTATGCGCTCACCGCCGCGGGCCGCAGGCAGCTGGCGCGTGAGACCCGCGAATGGCACCAGACCGCCGAGCTGATCGCCGCCATTCTCGCGCCGCAACGGGAGGTCCCATGAGATACGTGCGCGCCGCGCTGCGGCGCCTGGCCGGCCTGTTCGCCGGACACCGCGCCGACGCCGAGCTCCGCGAAGAGCTGCAAGCCCATCTCGACATGGAGACCGCCGAGAACATCCGACGCGGAATGATGCCGGACGAAGCGCGCCGCCAGGCGCTGCTCGCCTCCGGCGGCCTCACCCAGGCCGCCGAGGCGGTGCACGATCGGCGCGGCCTGCCCTGGATCGAGAACCTGGCCGCCGACGTCCGATACGCCGTGCGAACGCTGCGCCACAGCCCCGCGTTCACCGCCGTGGTCGTAATCACGCTCGCACTCGGCATCGGGGCCAACACCGCGATCTTCAGCGTCGTCCGCGGCGTGCTGCTCCGGCCGCTCCCCAACCGCGACGGCGATCGGCTGCTCTACCTGCGGCAGTCCTCCGACGGCCCCGGGCAGGCGAACATCTCCTTCTCCGTGCCGGAGGTCCGCGATCTCCGGACCGGCGTGCCGTCGCTGGGCGGCATCGCGGAGTACTCTCCGTGGGCGCTCACCCTCCAGGGTGACGACGACGCGGTCCGCATCGACGTGGGACTCGTGACCGGGAACTACTTCGACGTCATGGGACTCTCGCCGGTGCTCGGCAGGCTCACCCGGCCCAGCGACGACGGCCCCGGCGTGCCCCCCGTCATGATCCTCACGCATGCCTTCTGGATCAAACGCTTCGGCGGCGACTCAGGAGTAATCGGCCGGCAAGTGAAGCTGGAGGGCCAGTCGGTGACGGTGATCGGCGTACTCCAGCCCGCGCCCTTCTTTCCCGACCGGATCGATGCGCTGCTCAACATGGTCGTGAGCCCGCATCACGTGAGCGCGATGATGATACAGAACCGCTCGCACCGCATGACCGAGGTGGTCGCCCGCCTCGCACCGGGCGTGAGCGTGACGCAGGCCCGCACCGAGGTCGCCGCGGTCTATGCCCGCATGCTGCACGACCACACGGACGCGTACAATCCCGGCTCTCATTACCGCCTCGCGGTCATTCCCTTCAAGGAAGCGCTGGGCGAGCGCGCGCGGTTGACGCTCTGGCTGCTCATGGGGGCGGCCGCGTTCGTCATGATCATCTCCGCCGCCAACGTCGCCAACCTGACGCTGATGCGCGGCGTGCGCCGGGAGCACGAGCTGGTGGTGCGCGCGGCGCTGGGCGCCGGCGTCGCGCGACTGCGGCGGTTGCTGCTGGTCGAGAATCTTCTGCTGACGCTCGTGGGGGCCGTCCTCGGTGTGGTCATCGCCCTCGGCGGGGTCCGACTGCTCATCGCGCTCGCCGCGCGGTACTCGCCCCGCGCGGGCGAGATCCGGCTCGACAGCGTCGTCCTGGGCTTCACCCTCACGCTCTCGGTCGCGCTCGCCCTGCTGCTCTCGTTCATCGCGGCGCTGCCGCAGGAAGGCACCTTCGGGTCCTGGATCTCGGCCGGGGTGCGGCGCATCAGCGGGAGCCTCAAGAAGCACCGGCTGCAGCGTGGACTCGTCGTGGCACAGGTCGCCGTGTCCGTCGTGCTGCTCGCGGGCGCCGGACTGCTCACGCGCACCATGATGCGGTTGTCCGCAGTGGACACCGGTCTCCGGGCCGAGGAAATACTGGCCTTGGACGTGCCGCTGCTGAAATTGGGAGGGGCGCCGAGCGACGCATCCGACCCTGCCGCGTGGATGCGACATCTCCTGGAAGCCGACGCCGCGGCCAAGCAGGAGTACGAGCGCATGCGGCTCGCGATCCGGGCCCTCCCGGGCGTCTCCGAAGCAGGCTTGGGCTCGAGCATGCCGCTCGCCACCTCGATGATGTCGTTCGAGGTCAAAGCCGAGGCCCGAGCCCTCGGCGTGGGGGAGGCCGCGCCGCACGCCGCCGTCCGCACGGCGAGCCCCGAGTACTTCCGTGCCTCGGGGATTCCGCTGCTCGGCGGGCGTGAGTTCACCAGCACCGACCGGGCCGGCTCCGGGTTGGTGGTGATCGTCAACAAGACCTTCGCCGACAAGTTCTTCCCGGGCGAGGACCCGATCGGGAAGCGGATCGCGTGGACGGGCGAGCTGCTCAAGTTCAGCCCGATCAGCGGCGACTGGCGCACGATCGTCGGCGTCGCCGGCAACACGCGCGATGGCGGCCTGGACGCCGAGCCCCGCGCCACGGTGTTCATGCCATTCGCACAGATGTTGTCCATCGGCGGCGCGCTGGTGATCCGTGCCGACGCCGATGCCCCGGGGCTGGTGCCCGCCGCGACGCGCATCGTGCACCGCATCGCCCCGATGGCGCCGATCGTGAACGTGCTGACCCTGGCCCAGATCAAGGATCAGAGCGTGGCGCCACGGCGCCTGAACGCCGCGCTCGTGTCGTCGTTCGGAATCCTGGCGGTGGTCATCGCTGGAGTGGGGATCGCCGGCGTCCTGGCCTTCTCGGTGAGCGCGCGGACCAACGAGATCGGCATCCGCATGAGCCTCGGCGCCGACCGGGGCCAGGTCCAGCGCATGATCCTGCGGGAGGGCGGCGTGTTGCTTGTGCTCGGGCTCGTGCTCGGCGTCGCCGGGGCCTACCTCGCCGGCGGCATCATCCGCGGGCTGCTCTTCGGCGTCGCGCCGCACGACCCGGTGACGCTCGTGGGCGTGGCGGTGATGATGGCGGCGATCGGGATCGTCGCCTGCTGGATTCCGGCGCTGCGGGCGGCCCGGATCGACCCGGCGATCACGATGCGCTCGGCGTAACAGGATGCCGAGCGCCTGGAGAGACGACATGAGCTCCATCAAGCGGACGGCGCGGCTCGCGGGACTGCTGTACGTGGTGATGTCGGGGCTGATGGTCTACAGCTACATGTACCTCCCCGCCACCTTCCTCGTTGCCGGGGACGCCGCCGCCACGGCCCGCAAGATCGCCGATGGCGCGCTGCTGTACCGCATCGGCATCCTGGGCGATCTGGTCGCGCAGCTGCTGTTCGTGTTCGTGGTGCTGACCCTGTATCAGTTGTTCAAGGACGTCAACCGGACGCACGCCAGGCTCATGGTAGTTCTGGTGTGCGTCGGCGTGGCCGTGGAGATCGTCAACCTCGTCACGCACATCGCACCGCTGGTCTTCCTGAGCGGCGCCGACTACCTGTCGGTGTTCACCAGGCCGCAACTGGAAGCGCTGGCGATGAGCTCTCTCCGGCTGGGCAGCGGCCTGGGGGACCTCGCCATTGCCATCTGGGGTCTCTGGCTCTTCCCGTTCGGCATCCTGACGATCAGGTCCGGTTTCT
>DASSMN010000336.1:0-7985 GCA_035688885.1 Gemmatimonadales bacterium | reverse complement strand
TGGAGAACACCAGCGCCGGTGGCTCCCGGAACGCGAGCAGGTTGTCGCGCCCGGGCGAGACCTGCTGCCGCACCGTTCGATATCCTCCGCGCGCCAGCGCGCCGGCCAGGAAATCGGTGGCCGGTCCCTCGGCGCCGGTCGGCGTCTCGAGGGCAACCAGTGCGCGGGTGAGCTCCAGGGCGTCGGTCAGTGCATCCATGAATGCAAGCGCCCCGCCGGGCGATGGGCGCGGCAGGGCTCCGGGTTGGGAGGAGGCGAAAGCGCCTTCCGCCACGTACTATTGATCAGCGCAAGTTAGGGAAGGCGCCAACGGGCGGCAAGTAGGTCGAGCGGCTCCGGAGGATCCCATGAACCCACGCTTCGCGAGCGCGCTGGCGCTCGGCCTTCTGACTCCCCTTGCCGGCTGCAACGAGACCCTGATCAGCGTATCGACCGACGGGCGCATCGAAGTCGGCGTCAACACCAGCGGCCTGGATACCGACAGCGACGGCTTCAGCATCAGCGTCGATGGCGCTACCCTGCAGTTCGTCGCGGCCGGCGGCACCGTGACGGTGACCAACCTGAGCGAGGGCAGTCACAGCGTGCAGCTGTCCGGCCTGGCCGACAACTGCCGGGTGGAAGGCCCCAACCCGCGCCCGGTGCTCGTGGGGTCGGACGGCGTGGCGCAGGTGACATTCCAGGTGCGATGCTCCCGGGCCACCACCGGTGGCTTCCTGGTGAACGTCACCACCACAGGGAATCCGGTCGACCCCGACGGCTACCAGCTCAACGTGGCGGGCAGCGGCACCCGCCAGATCGCCGTGAACGCAAGCGAGACCTTCCTCGGCCTCACGCCCGGCACCCACCTGATCACGCTCAAGGACGTCGACCCGCCCTGCACGGTGGTGGGGGGCAATCCGCAGCCGTTCACTGTGGTGGCGGGAAAGACGGTCGCGGTGGGGCTGACCGTGGCCTGCGGTACGACGGACTGAGGCTCAGGGTACCAGGCTCAGGTCCTCGCGCGCGGTCTCCTGGCCCTGCTCCACATTCACGAAGGCCAGGATGGCGGCGCCGACGGCAAAGAACGCGATGACGCTCAGGATCGCGTTCCGGCTCGAGCCGGTGGCTGCGATGGTGCCCGCAAAGATGAGCGGGCCGAAGATTCCCGCGAACTTCTCGAACACGCTCCAGAATCCGAAGAACTCCCCGCTCTTGTGTGGCGGCACCATGCTGGCGAACAACGAGCGGCTGAGCGCCTGCGTGCCCCCTTGTACCAGTCCGACGAGGGCGGCCAGGGCGTAGAAGTGCGCGGCGGTTTTCATGTAGTAGCCCAGAATGCTGATCACCGTGTATACCACCAGACCGAGGAACAGGGTGCGCTTGGCCCCGATGCGTCCGGCCACGATCCCGAACAGGAAAGTGCAGGGGATGCCGACGAACTGGACCAGCAGGATGGCGCCGATGAGCGCGCTCTGGCCGATGCCGAGCTCGGTGCCGTACGCCGTGGCCATCTTGATGATGGTCTGGATGCCGTCGTTATAGATGAGGAAGGCGAGCAGCATGAGGAACGCCTGGCGGTACCCGCGGAGCTCGCGAAAGGTCTCGCCCAGCCGGACGAACGCAACCCGCACGGAGCCCTCGCCCAGCCGCTCATCCGACTCGAGCCGCCTCGGCGGCTCGGGAACGCGGCGGAACAGTGGCAGCGAGAACAGCACCCACCACACCGCCACGCTCAGGAACGCGAGCCGCGCCGGCAGGGTGGCGGCGGTTGGGCTCAGATCGGGGCCCGACGGCAGCCCGAACCATGCGGGCTTCTGGATCCAGGCCAGGTTGAAGGCCAGCAGGATCCCTCCTCCCACGTACCCCAGCGCGTATCCCGCGGTGGACACGCGGTCGATCTCGCCTGGCGCGGCCACGTGCGGCAGCAGCGACTCGTAAAACACGAAGGCGCCCGCCACCCCGATGAGCGCGACCGTGAAGAGCGCCGACGCGAGTCCGATGTCGCCCCGCTGGACGAAGAACATTCCTGCGACGGCCACGCTCCCCAGCGCCGTGAAGCCGGCAATGAACCGCTTCTTGTTGCCGCCGTAATCGGACACCGCCCCCAGGATGGGCGACAGCACCGCGATGACGACCAGCGCGAGCGAATTGACGGTGGCCAGCCGTTGGGTGGCGCCGCTCTCCGCCAGATTGGCCCCGGCCACCTTGACGAAGTAGATCGGAAACACCGCGACCATGATCGTGGTCTGCATCGCCGAGGCGGCCCAGTCGTACATGGCCCAGGCGCGCAGCTCGGGACGATCGAGGCCCAGTCGGACGAGCAAGGACAGGCGAGGCATCAGATGAAGATGCTCCGGGCCGATCATGGTGCAAGTCGTTGCAGGCTGGAAGGGCGGGAGATCCGGTGGCCGTCCTCAGGCGCGACCCGGTCGCGTCCCTCCACCGTTGACGCACCTCGGAGCCGTTGCTAGGTTGCCCGCGACCCCCCCAACAACGTAGCGGCGATGAGCACGACCTTCGAAGGTGCCGGGCAGCACTGCGCCGTGACGGGCCTGCCTCGCCGGATGCCTCGGCCGTTCTCCCTGACCTGGTCACGCATTCATCTGGAGCCCGATGTCCCGCTCTGTGACGCACGCCGCTCGGGTGCTCCGCTCCGCATGGACCTCGCCAGCGCTGCGTGCGGCCGTGGCGCTCACGGTGAGCGGCGGGGCCTTCGCGCTGGGGAATCTGATCCTGGCGCGGGTGCTCCCGAAGGAGGAGTACGGGCGGGTCTCCCTGGCGCTCGCGATCATCATGATCGGCATCCTGACCGGTCCGATCGGCGCCCAGGTCATCGTCAACCGGCATCGCACCGATCCCAACCGGCGCCTGCTGGCCCGAACCTTCGCCACGTCGGCCGCGGTGGGACTTGCGCTGACGGTCGGCGCCGGCGCGCTCTACCCGCTCGACCTGCCGCTGCTCGGGGCCATGCTCTGCGCCATCGTCGCGGGCGGGTGCAACCTGGTCACGGTTGGACACTACCAGAGCCGGCAGCGGTACACCCTGTCACTGCTGCTCTCGGCGAGCTCGAGCCTGTCCCTGCTCACCGCCGGCGTCGTGTCCGCCATCTTCCGTCCGACTACCGCGTTCGTGCCGGCCGCCGTGTTCGCCGCGTGCGTGTGGGTGTCGCCCGCCATCGGGTGGTGGAACGCTTTTCGGGATCGCGCCCATCTCGACTACCCTGACCCGCCCTTTCCATGGGGGGAAGGTCTTGCCGCCGTTGGGACGATCGGAGCGGGCATGGTGCTTGCCTCGATCGAGCGGCTCGTCATTCCGCGGTCCCTCGGGTTGCCCGAACTCGCCACCTTCAGCGTGCTCACCACGCTTGCCGGATCGCCGTTCCAGATGCTGAACCAGGGTGTGGGGTTTGCCCTTCTGCCGAGCCTGCGCGGCGCGCAGCACGCGGCCGACCGACGTCGGGTGCTCGAGCACGAGCTGCTGGTCGTGGTGGGCGCCTGCGCGCTTTCGGGACTGATCGTGTGGGGGGTGACCCCGATCGTGCTGCATCAGGTGCTGGTCGGCCGCTACACATTGCCCGGCAGTCTGATCCTGGCGGCCATCGCGGTCGGCGCGCTCAAGCCGCTTGGAGCCGTGGCGGTGGCGGCCGTCAATGCCGTAGGGTCGGCGCGCGACCTGGCCGTGCTGGGCGGAATCGCCTGGGCGGCGTGCGCCACCGGGTTCCTGGGTGCCTGGCTCGGCGTGCGGTGGGGGTTGGTCGGGCTGGTCTATGGGGTCGGAGTGGGCTGGTTGCTCCGGGCGGCGGCTTCGGGCTGGCTGGCCGCCCGGAGCCTTGAGCGCGCGGAAATCGCGGGCCGAGCTCGGCAGGGTTTGGTGGGGCTGCTGGTGGAGGAGTGAGCCGGCAGGATCACTGACGAAAGGGACGCGGCTTTGCACGGGAATACCAACGACGGGTCTCTCGCGCCGCTCGACGCCACCGAACCCTACGATGTCTGCATCGTCGGCTCGGGTCCGGCGGGTACCGTCCTCGCCAACGCCCTGTCGGCTCGTGGCGTGCGGGTTCTCATGCTCGAGTCGGGGCGCGGGCTCCAGGCGTGGTTCACCGACCGGCGCGTCCGTTCGCTTGCCCGCTACGAGTTCAGCGGCGATACCGACTACCCGCTGACGCGCACCACCTCGCGGGTGCTGGGCGGCAACTCGAACTTCTGGACCGGCCGCTGCGAGCGGTTTCACCCCTCCGACTTCGACCGGCACGCCTACACGCCGCCGGACAATCCCTGGCCGATCACCTACGCGGACCTCGATCCCTACTACGACCAGGCCGAACAGCTGCTCCGCGTGCGCGGCGGGCCACGCTCCGGGTTCGCGCCGCCGCGGCGGGGCCCGCTCCCGCTGCCGCCCAGCCCCGACATCTCGTTCCTGAAACGGCTCGGCGCCAGGCTGGACGTGGCCTTCGAGGAGTCCGCCACCGCCACGCCCACGAAGACGCTCCGCATCTTCAAGGTGCACCGCGAGATTCTGCCGGGCTGCCTGGCCTCCCAGCGGGTCACCCTGGTCACCGGCGCGAACGTCACCCGTCTGCTCCCGGGGACCGATGGCTGTATCGTCGGCGCGGAGGTGAAGGGCTTCGATGGGGTGACGAAGGTGGCGCGGGCGCGCTGTTTCGTGGTGTCCTGCGGCGGGATCGAATCGGCCCGGCTGCTGCTGCTGTCATCGTCCGAGCGGTTCCCCAACGGCATCGGGAACACGCACGATAAAGTGGGACGCGGCTTCAACGAGCATCCCAACGTGAGCTTCACCGGCACGCTGCCCCACAGCTGGGGAACCCTCGCGCCGACCAACAAGATCGCGCGTACCCACCAGTTCTACAGCAGCTACCGTGGGGAGGGGCTGGGCAGCGTCTTCCCGGTGATCCGTCAGGCATGGGTGCTGCCCAACCACATCGCGAAATTCCGGGTTTCCAATCTGCCCCGGACCTTCGTGAGCGGGCTGCGCCGGATGGTCCGGGCGCCGCTGTTCGTCGGCTGCGGCACCGAAATGACGATCTCGCCGTCCAATCGGGTGACGCTGTCCCGCGCCCGGACCGATCTGTTCGGCAGCCCGATCGCGCACCTGATGATGAGCTATTCGGAGGAGGATCGGCGGCTGCTCGATCGGGCGCGCGGCCTGCTGCGCGGCTGGCTGTCGCGGCTCAACGTCCGCCACGTGCGCGAGCTGGAGGTGGCGTGGTCCCGGCATCATCAGGGTGCGTGCCGCATGGGCCGCAGCCCCGCCACCAGCGTGGTCGACGCCGACCTCCGGGTCCACGAGACCCCGAACCTCTACGTATGCGGCTCCGAGGTGTTCGTGACCGGCGGGGCCATGCAGCCCTCGCTCACGATCGTCGCGCTGGCGCTCCGGCTGGGCGACCATCTGGCCGCCCGGCTCCGCACCGGGGCCGTTCGCTAGGCGGGGGCAGGCGGGCGGAGCGAGCCGCGGCGCACCACGTAGGGGTGTTTGCCGGACGCGGAGAGCGGGATGTCGTCCACGAACTGGACCTGGATGGGGCAGTCGGCGCCCATGACCAGGCGGATCTTGTCGAGCACCTCGAGCAGGTTGGGCTGGAAGGCCTCGCGTGTCGCCTGCGCTTCCAGCACCACGTTCAAGGTCAGCGCACCATCTTCGTCCTGCACCACCTGAAACTTGCGGACCAGCCCACGGTTGAAGATGACCGACAGCAGCTGGATGAAGTAGATCGGATCCACCTGCTCGCCGCGGGCGTTCACCAGCACTTCGATCATCCGCCCCGAGATCGATTCCAGCACCGGGAAGCCGCGCCCGCAGGCGCACCGCTGGTCGGTGAGCTTGCCGCGGTCGCCGATGCGGTACCGCAGAAACGGCATGGCGTAGTTGGTGAGCGGCGTGATGACCAGCTCGCCGTCCTGCCCCACCACCGGCCGGCCCTCGGCGTCGATGGTTTCCACCACGTTCGAATGCGTGGCGATGTGGTGACCCGCGCGCTCCAGGCACTGGCAGGCCACCGCTCCCACCTCACGCGAGCCGTAGGCGCTGATGGCCGGCGACCCGAACGCCCGCTCGATCACCTCGACCATCCAGGGATACACCGTGGCGCCGCCCAGGACGATCGCGCCCGGGGCGTAGGGGCGGAGCCCGTGCGCCAGGACGTATTTCGCGACGGCATCGATGCCGTCGCGATAGCACCACAGCAGCTTGGGCCGCCACTGGTCGATGTCGCGCAGGATCTTCTGAATCTGTGCTTCGGGGAGGTGCCAGCACTGCTCGAACCGGCGGTTGTAGACGTAATTCTGCAGCGTGGCCTTCCAGCCGAGCGTGCCCTCGAACAGGTCGCGCTCGTTCCCCCAGATCTTCATCTCCCGCTCGCCCAGCTGCTTGCCGACGGTCGAGAAGTGGTAGGTCCGAACCGCGATGGTGGTGTCCCAGTATCCGTTGTCCTGCCAGAACTGCACCGGCTCGCCGGTCGAGCCGCCCGAGGCGTTGCGGTGCGCCTTCCGGCCCCGGGGCAGCGTCCGGGCGCGCAGCCGCTCGCGCTCGGTGCGCATGACGTCCTTGGTGAGAAAGGGAATGTCCGAGAACCGGTCTAGATTCACCCGGCCGTCGCGAACCGCGCCGCACGACTCCAGTACGTCGCGATAGTAGGGCACCTCCGACCAGGCGTGCCGCAGGAGCTCGGCGAGCCTGCTCCGCTGCACCTCCGCGATCCGGTCGGCCGATCGCTCGATCCTCGCGATCAAGGCGAGCTCCTCGGGGACGCCGCTGCCGGAGGCCCGGAGCAGCGAGAGTATGACCGGTTGGCGCAGGTTCATCGGTGCCTGGGAGCGTCGCCGCTCGGGATCGGGTGGACCTGGAAGGCAGCACGAGTCGCCGGCGCGCCGGCGACCCCGCGGTTCTCAGGGCCGGCGGAACGCCGGCGTGGCTCGTGCTGGACTGGGGTTAGGATCGCCATCGGCGGCCTCGGGCGTCAAGTCTCCCGGGCCGGCGCGCTCAGGCCGCCGACCGCGCCTCCCGGGCGCTCCGGATCAGCGACAGCCCGACCGCGGTCGAGAGCGTCAGCAGGATGACGATCAGGCTCACGACGATCGGCACGTGCAGCCATGCGCTCACCACCATCTTGCCTCCGACGAAGACCAGGATCAGCGCCACGCCGGGCTTGAGGTAGACGAATCGATCCATCATGCCCGCGAGCACGAAGAACAGGGCTCGAAGGCCCAGGATGGCGAACACGTTCGAGCTGTAGACCAGAAACGGATCGCGCGTGACCGCGAAGATGGCCGGGATGCTGTCGATGGCGAACACCAGGTCGGACCATTCCACCACCAGCAGCACCAGTACGAGCGGGGTGAACAGCCGGCGGCCCTGGCTGGTGCGGCAGGTGAAGCTGGCGCCCTCGTACGCGCTGGTGAGCGGCAGCACCCGCCGCGCCAGCTTGACGATGGGATTCCGCTCGGGCTCGATCCGGGCATCGTCCTGGAGCAGCATGCGGAGACCGGTGAGCACCAGGATGCCGCCGAACAGGTAGATGATCCACTCGAACCGGGTGAGCAGCAGGGCGCCCAGGACGATCATGATGAACCGCATCACGATGGCGCCGAGAATGCCCCACTTGAGGACCTTCGGCTGGGCCTCGGAGGGCACGCCGAAGTAGTTGAAGATCAGAATGAAGACGAAGAGGTTGTCGACGCTGAGGGACAGCTCGATGAGATAGCCGGTGTAGTACTCGAGGGCGTGCTGCCCGCCTTCCTTCCACCAGAGAAAGCCGCCGAACAGAAGCGCGAAGGCGATGAGCCCGAGACTCCAGCTCATCGCCTCCTTGAAGGACAGCACGTGGGACCGCCGGTTGAGCACCCCCAGGTCCAGCACCAGGAGCGCTACGACGATCCCCGTGAAGCCGAGCCAGACGGCCAGGCCGTGCTGGCCCACTTACCGGCCTACCATTGCCTCGAGCCGCTCCACGCGCGCCTCGATGGGCGGGTGGGTGCTGAACAGGCCCG
>DASSMN010000225.1:0-3058 GCA_035688885.1 Gemmatimonadales bacterium | reverse complement strand
CTCGATCTCGCGCTGTCCGGCACGGTCACGCAGCTCGGCGGCTACCTCCAGCGCCACAGCAGGCCCGGCACCGGCGCGCGCTGGGGACTGTCGGCCGGTCTGTCCGGGTCCTACCTGCACAGCGGCACGAACAGGGAGTTCCTGTACCTCCAGGGTGATTACTCCACCCGGCGAGTATCCATGTATGCGGCCCAAGAAGTGGACTACTACCGGCCGTGGCGCCGGGTCGCGGGTGAGCACGCCCTGTCGCCGACCAGCACGTTCGCGAGCCTGGTGTACCGAATCAACGACGCGGTCAGCATGACGGCCGGACTCGACAACCGGCGCAACGTTCGGCTGTACCGCGATGTAGTGAATCCGGAGACCGTGTTCGACGACGCATTCCGGCGTGGCGCCTGGGCGGGGCTGTCGGCTCGGACGGGCCGGTTCCAGATCGGCCTCGACGCCCGAGCATCAGCCGGCAGTTCGATCGGCTCGGCGGGTTCCACGACGCTGTCGATCGGGGCCGACCGGCTCACGGGTTGGGGCCTGAGCCTGCGCTCACGCAGCACGCGGTACTCCAGCGCCGCCGCCGGACGCCGGGGCTGGCTGCAGGCGTTCACGGTGGGGATGGAGCCCGGCGGACGCGGCAGCGTGCAGGTCGCGGGCGGCTGGCGGAGCGAGCGGAGTGACGTCGCGGGCGCCACCGCGACCGTGCGCTGGGTATCGTCCGACCTCGACTATACGCTGGCGCGCTCGTGGCTGTTCGTCGTGTCGGCGTACCGGGAGCAGGGCGGGCCCGAAGCGCACGACCTGTTGTACGGGGGCCTCAGCTTCCGGTTCTGACCTTCACGGTCGATCCGCCGCATGCCCGGAGTCCAACTAGCGCATTCGGGTCGCGGCCCGTAATCTTCCGCCATCCGATGATCCGCTTCACACACCTCACGGGCTCGCTCCAGGGCACGGCCTCGAGCAGCGAGAAGCGCTGGCTGCGCGTGGGCACAGGTCACGACTGCGAGCTTCGCTACGACGCCGCCGCCGAGCCGAAGGTGGCGCCGTACCACGCGGCCGTCGTGCTCAAGGACGGCGCCTACCACATCATGGATCTCGACGCCCCGGGCGGGATCCGGGTGAACGGGAAGAAAGTCGCCAAAGTCGAGCTGCGCTCGGGAGACACGATCCGCTTCGGAGCGACCGGCGGTCCCGAGGCGCAGGTGGAGATCGTGATCGACGCGAGCTACGACCCGGCGCAGGACGCGGCCGAGATCACCAAGGTGCTCCAGGCGGGGGGTCGGGCTTCGGCCACGGGACAGATCTTCGCCCTGACGGCGCAGAAGATCGCGGAAGAGCGGGCCAAGGCGGGCGGCGTCCGGTCCCGCAAGACGATGGACTACATGGCCACCGCGGTGCAGGAAGTCTCCGAAGTCGTCAAAAGGCAGACGAAGAAACGCTGGGTGAAGGTCGTCGGCATCGTCTCGGCGGTGGCCGTGGTGGTGATCGGCGTGATGGGCGCGGTCATCTACGTGCAGCATCGCCAGATCGCCCGCCTGCTCGACGCCAAGGGACGCTTCGACGCTCAGATTCAGGAGATCCAGCGCCAGATGCAGGCGGAAAGCGATTCGGCCCGGCTGGCGTTGCTGGAGCAGCGCTATCTGGACGCGACCTCCAACGCCGAGCGGACGCTGGCCGATCTGGCCCGCGCCGACCGGGCGAAGGCGGTCGAGGTGGCGAACGCCGGCGACGAGCTGGATCGCGAAATCCGGGCCATCCTGCGGCAATTCGACGCCGAAACCTATGCCGTGCCGCCGATCTTCAAGGAGCGGCTGCGCTATCACATCGATCTGTTGCTCAAATCGAATGTCGCCACGCGCGAGGTGTACCAGCGCAAGGTGCAGTACTGGCCCGTGATCGCGAAGAACTTCCGGGCGCTCGAGCTCCCGGAAGTGATGGGGTACGTGGCCTGGACGGAGTCGCGGTTCGACCCGAACGCACGCAGCCGCGCCGGGGCGGTCGGGATGTGGCAGATGATGGCGCCGAGTGCCCGGGATCTCGGGCTGCGGGTGGAAGGGAAAGTGGACGAGCGCACCGACGTCGACAAGCAGACGAAGGCCGCGGCCCGGCACCTGGCGAACCTCCTCGCGGAGTTCGGGGAGGACGCGTTCATGCTGGCGATGGCGAGCTATAACCGGGGAGAAAACGGCGTGCGTGCCGTGCTGCACAAGATCGCGGCGACCCCGGGCGGCTTCAAACGCCAGAACCGCGACTTCTGGCATCTCTACCGCATGAAGCTCCTGCCCCCGGAGACGAGGGAATACGTTCCCAAGATCCTCGCGGCCGCGGTGATCTGCAGCAACCCGCAGCGCTACGGGCTCGAGCCGGCCACGGCCCTCGCCGGGACCACGCCCGGGAAAGCCGCGCCTCCTCCCGCCTCCCGCTCGAGCGCTCCCGCAGCCGCCCGCCGCTGAGTCGCATCGGTGGCTCGGCCCCAGCCCGGCAGCGCGCCGAGCGTCACGGCGCTCACCGCCGCGGACGTCCTCGCTCTCGAGCACGTTTCCAAGCGGTTCGATGACAGCCTGGCCGTGCGCGACGCGACCTTCAGCGTCCGTCGCGGCGAGTTCTTCGCGGT
Source organism: Gemmatimonadales bacterium (assembly GCA_035688885.1). Classification (GTDB taxonomy): domain Bacteria; phylum Gemmatimonadota; class Gemmatimonadetes; order Gemmatimonadales; family GWC2-71-9; genus CAVVWJ01. Next base: position 453 of record DASSMN010000225.1, on the reverse strand, counting down.
ACTCGGGCCTTCCGGATGCGGCAAGACGACCACGCTGCGCATGATCGCGGGATTCGAGGACCCGACCCAGGGGCGGATCCTGCTCGAGGGCCGGGACGTGTCCCGCGTCCCACCATACCGGCGCAACGTGAACACAGTGTTCCAGCAGTACGCCCTGTTTCCCCACATGTCGGTGGCCGACAACGTCGCCTTCGGACCGCGCAGCCGGAACCTGGCCGACGCCGATGTGGCCCAACGAGTCCGGGAAGTGCTCGCCGTGGTGCGGCTGGAGGACCTGGCGCAGCGCAAACCCGCCCAGCTGTCGGGCGGCCAGCAGCAGCGCGTGGCGCTGGCCCGCGCTCTGGTGAACCATCCCAGCGCCCTGCTGCTCGACGAGCCGCTCGGCGCCCTCGACCTCAAGCTCCGCAAGCAGATGCAGCTCGAGCTCATGCGCATCCAACGCGAGGTCGGCGT
>DASSMN010000285.1:0-6947 GCA_035688885.1 Gemmatimonadales bacterium | reverse complement strand
ATCGGCACCCTCGATGGGCGACAGGTAAGGGGGATCGGTCGCGACCAGATGCCGGGTACGGGCGTCGCGCACCAGGATCGCGCCGGCGGCGTAGGGGACGTACCCCATCTTGTGGGGATCGACGCTCACCGAGTCCGCCAGGGCCAACGCCTCCACCGACGCGACCCACTCGTCGGCCGGCCAATCGCCACCCATGGCCGCTCGGATCTCCGCCGCGGTCCGCCTGGCTCCATCGCGGCGTCGGGTCACCGCGGCGGCATAGCCGCCGTAGCACGCGTCCGAGTGAATGTGAAAGGTGGTGCCCAGCTCGCGCTCGGCCCGGGCCCGCACCTCGAGCACCTGGTCGAGGCGGTCTACCGCGCTCTCCTCGGTCGTGCCGCACACGCTCACCAGCGCGAGAATGGGCTGGCGCCGGCGGGCCATGGCGCTCACCTGGTCCCAGAGCGCCTGGGGGTCCATCCGGAAGCGGCGATCGAGCGGAAGATGGGTCAGCTGGTTGGACCCGATGCCGAGCGCGCGGACGATCTTCTCCCACGAGTAGTGGGCGGTGGCGGCGACCAGCACTGCACCGGCCGGCAGCGGATCGCCGTAGTCCACCGCGAGCCGGCGGCTGTATTCCTGATAGCCGATGGCGGCGAGGGAGTGATTCGCGAGCGCGCGCTGCACGTCGGCTCGTGGGGCAGCCTTCCAAAGACGCTCCCACAGATCCAGGCTGTCGCCGTTGGTGATGTTGAGCAGCTCCCAGAGCGGGAGCTCGACGATCGGCACCTGGGCGCCGGCGGGGAGACGCACCGGTAGCTCGAGTCCGAGCTCCGTGGCGGCACCCGCCGCCGCCACCGCCAGATAGCGGACGCCGCGAGCGAGCCACAGCGCCTCGAAGTTCGCGATCGTGCCACCCGACGTCAGGTGCCCCCAGCTCGTCGCCGGATCGTAGCCGATCATCCGCGCGAGCTGCGCCGCCACCTCCAGCTCGAGCCGGGTGGTGACCGGCGAGATCTCGATCGCGATGTTGTTGGGATTGTACAGCATGGTGGCGAAGTAGCCGATCTGCGCGGCAATGGTCTGCTCACCGACCATGTGCCCCTTGTAGCGTCCGCTGAAGAACGGCACGTCCCGCTTGAGCTCGGCCAGGAGCCCCATCAGCTCCTGGGTCAGCGTGGCGACGTTCTCCTCGTATCCCTCCCGCCGCTTGTCGGTCTCCCGGATCGCGAAGCCGTCCTCCGGGTGGTAATTGCGACGCCAGAACACATGATCCCGGAGGGCCTCGACCACCAGCCGCTCGAGCAGCTCGGCGTTCTCGGCCCGGGGGCCAAGGAACCAGGCTCGCAGGGCCTCGCCAGGGACGGTGGGCATGCGCCGGAATCTGACGGCTGCCCGTGAGGGCCGGCTGAAGCGGCCATGAAGAGAACTTCATCGGTCGCTCACCGGCCCATCACGGGGTGCGCGGTAGCTTGGAGCCACTTGCTCAGCCGAGAGGTACGTATGCTCGACGTTCTGCTTGCGTCAGGCGCCGGCCGGGAGCTGAGGCCCGCATGGCTCACGACGTCGGTGCTGACCCACGCCGGGGTCATCACGCTGGCGGTTCTGGCGACGAGGGGCGCGCTGGAGCATCCGAGGGTGATCCCGGATTCGGCCATCCTGCTGTACGTGCCTCCCCCTCCCGAGCCCCCACCACCCGAGGTGAAGCCGGAGGTCGCGCCGGCTGCCGTAGTGATCGCGGAGCCGCCGCCGAAGGGCTTTCAGACGGTCGCGGCGCCCACCGACATCCCGACCGTCATTCCGCCGGTGGATCTGACGCAGCGGCCGCTGGATCCGCGGGACTTCACCGGCCGAGGAGTGGAGGGCGGGATCGGGTCGGGCGTCGTCGGGGGGACGGGAAAGGTGGACGCCGGCGACAATCTCGATGCGATTTACGAGGCGAGCACCAGCGACTCGCGATTCGAGCAGGCCGTGATGGTCTCGCAGCCGGTTCCGCGGTACCCGGCGGCGCTCCAGACCGCCGGCATCGACGGACGGGTGGACCTCGAATTCGTCATCGACACCGCCGGCAGAGTCGAGCCGAGTTCCCTGCGCGTTCTCGAGAGCACCCATCCGGCCTTCGCGGCGGCGGCCCGAGAGGCCCTCGCGCGAGCCAGCTTCCGCCCCGCCCGGCTCGGCGCCCATCCGGTGCGCCAGCTCACCCGCCAGGCGATCCGCTTCACGACCGCCCGAGCGGCAGCCGCCCCGTGAACCTCCACTTCCCCGCCGCGGCCCGGCGCCGGCCGCGGCGGGGATCTTCTCGCCCAATTCACCGTTTCTTCAGGATGCGGGCTCTATGATGGATGTGAGCCCACACCGTGAGGTCGCCATGTCCGTCGCCGCTGCCTGTGCCTTCACTGTCGGATCCACCGACGAAACGCTCGACGCCGTGCTTGCTCCCACCCACGATGCCTGGATCGAGGAAGCGCGGGGGCTTCTGGCCGCGGCCGCAGCCCCTGGGGCCCCCGAATGGGAGCGCTGGCCGGTAGTCCGCTGGCTCAACGAGGAGTTCCTCCGTCGGTTCCTGGCCGAGCGGGCCCTGGTGAACGAGCTCCGCCCGCATCTGTCGGTGCGGGAGGACGAGATGATCGGGTTGGGCGAGGAGCAGATCACCCAGCTTCGCCTGGGCCTGGATCGACTCGCTCGGCGCCGCGGGAGCGCCGCCGAGTTAGCCGCCGTGGCTCAGGGGTTCATGCAGGCGCTCGAGATGTGGTGCGCGGAGATCGAGCTGGCGGCGCGGCGGGTCCACTGCCGCTATCTGTCCCGCGATGCGCGCCGGCTGCTGCGCGAGGTAGAGGGCGCCTCGGCGGTCGAGCTCCACCTCTAGTCGGGGCTCCCGCCCTCAGGGAACGAGAACCGCCGCGCCGCGCAGCCGCCCCGAGCGCAGTCGCTCGAGCGCTTCGTTGGCCGACGCGAGCGGCATCGTCTCCACCGTGACCTCGATCGGGGCGCGGGCCGCGATCTCGAAGAAGCCTTCCCCGTCCGCCCGGGTCAGGTTGGCCACGGAGCGGACCTGCCGTTCGCCCCAGAGCAGGTCGTACGAAAAGGCAGGAATCGGGGACATGTGAATGCCGGCGCACACCACCGTGCCGCCCTTGGCGGTAGCGGCGAGTGCGGCCGGCACTAGGGCGCCAACCGGGGCAAAGATCAGCGCCGCGTCCAGCGGCTCGGGCGGGCGCCGGTCTGAGCCCGCGGCCCACTCGGCGCCCAGCTCGCGGGCAAACCGCTGACCTTCCTCATCGCCCGGACGTGTGAAGGCGAACACCCGCCGCCCCTGCCGGCGCGCCACCTGGGCCACGATGTGCGCTGCCGCGCCGAAGCCGTAGATCCCGAGCCGATCGGCGTCACCTGCGGCCACCAGCGCACGGTAGCCGATGAGGCCGGCGCAGAGCAGCGGCGCGGCGTGCGCGCTGTCGTACCCGGGCGGGAGCGGGAAGCAGTAGCGGGCGTCCGCAACCGTGAACTCGGCGTAACCACCGTCGACGGTGTAGCCGGTGAAGCGGGCCCGGTCGCACAGGTTCTCGCGTCCCGTCCGGCAGAATCGGCATTGCCCGCAGGTCCAGCCGAGCCAGGGAACCCCGATGCGCGCGCCGAGCTCGAATCGGGCGACTCCGGGTCCGAGCGCGGCGACCGTGCCCACGATCTCGTGGCCGGGTACGAGCGGGAGCTTCGGCTCGCTTAGCTCACCATCCAGTATGTGGAGATCGGTCCGGCAGACCGCGCAGGCCTCGACCCGGATCAGGATCTCTCCCGGTCCGGGCTCCGGCCGCTGAATGTCACCCGCTACGAGCGCCAGGCCGGCTCGCTCGAGAAGCATGGCACGCATGCCACCAACATATCCCACTGAAGTGGCGACCGCGTATCTGCCGGCCACCTAACCTGGCGAATTGCGACCCGCCGGTGGATCGTCCCTTCAGAACGCCAGCCAGGCGAACGCGAACAGCGTGTTGTTGCCCGATGCATTGCGGCCCGATCCATCGTAGTCGGTCTTCCCGCCGTTGAAGTTCGCATACGCGGTGTATTGCAGGCCGAGGCGTGTGTTTTCCCAGGGGTCCAGATCGAGCTCGCCGACGAAACCATTGGTCTTGGGGCTGCCACTCGCGCTGCCGTCCACCGGGGCGGCCGCGTAGAGGACGGGGTCGGTAGTGCCCCGGGTATCGAAGTACCCGCCGCTCACCCCCAGCCACTGCCTGGGGTAGTAGCTGGCGTTGAGCCGCAGCACCTTGAGCGTGTTGTCCACGTTGGCCGCACCGCCGGCCGCGACCGCGGCGTCCAGGGTCTGGGCCTCATGGATCCACGAGCCGCGCACCACCAGGTTGCCCTTGCCCGCCGCGGTCTCGAACTGCGCGTCCACGCCCACGTCGGTGTAGCTGTTGCGCGGGCCGCTCAGCACATCGGGAAACAGGCTGCCGTGGAGGCCGAAGGTCCCCACCATGAGGTAGCGATGCTCCCACTCCTGCTGGAGCGCGAGCCGCCAGTAGGGCGCGACGCCATGGATGGCGCCGGTTTCCGAGGTGGGAGCCGCCGAGCCCTGCAAGGCGGACCGGTAAAGCGACACCTCGCCATAGACGTGGTTCGCGAGCATCGCATAGCCGCCGAGGCCGAGGACGTTCTGCGCCAGCCCCTCGTCGATCAGCGTGCCCGCGGCACCGCCCGGCGCCGCGTCGGATCCGATGAACGGGAAACCCCACACCGGCGTCGTATTCCACAGGTCCTGGACCGAGGGGCTGTTGTTGAGCGTCACGCCGTAGGCCAGCTCGGTACTGCCGCCGACGGCGGCCTTGCCGGCGTAGCGGATGTCCACGTTGTCGATGCCGAACGCGCCGTCCGCGCCGGCGTAGGTGAACTGGGAGAACAGCCCGATGTTCGAGCTGATCCGTCCGGCCAGGAATCCGCTCAGCTCCTGCGGCATGGCGGCGGCGTCGTTCTGGGTGTCGGGCAGCGCGTCCTTGGTGTGCGTGATCCCGGCGGTCACCATGGCAGACAGCAGCGAGACGGGCGACAGGCTCAGGCGTCCGCCATTGGTGGAGTCTTTCTCGCTCAGCGTCATCAGGTTGGTGAGCGTGTAGCCGTTCAGCTTGAACTTGCGCCCGAATGGCGTGAGCGTGAGGAACTGGTAGTGGCAGGCGCTGCACGCCAGGCCGGTCTGACGAGCGTAGCTGGGAATGGCGCGGTGTGCGGTCGTATGAGCCGCGACGTATTCTCGGGCGAGGTCGCCGACGCCGTCCGTGGCGGAGAGCGGCGAAGCGAGAGCGCAGAGCAACGCGGGAACCAGTCGATGCAGCGCGGGCATGGCATCCACCTGTTGATGAGGTGAGCATCATGCTGGGCACGCGCCGATGAAGCGAGTATGAAGGAGTCTTGAAACTTTGGTTGGGGACAATCTGTCACGGCCGCCGCTCTTGTCACCGGCCTCGGCGGGCCCGAGTATGCATACGGGATCGTTCGATCTCTCACCCGAGGACTGGCCGGATGATACGAGCGCTGCGGCTGCTGCTGATCAGTGGTGCGTTGTCCCTGAGCGCCGCGCGGGTGCAGGCGCAGGTCAGCGACACGGCCAGGGGCCCCGAGCCCGATAGTACGATGCTCACCCCCGCCATCGTCGACGCCGGGAGGAAGGTGTTCCACGGCAAGGGCACCTGCTCCGGCTGTCACGGCGACAAGCTGCAGGGTGGTCCCGTCGCGCCGCCCCTGACCGGCGCCTCCTGGCGGCACATCAACGGGACCTACTCCGCCATCATCGATCGGGTGGACAACGGGCTGCCAGGGACGCTGATGGTGCCACATCCCGGCGGCATCGAGGAATCGCAGGTGTTCCTGGTCGCATCCTACGTCTACGCCGTGAGCCACGGCCTCACCAAGCCCTAGGCAGGGAGGCACGATGAACACTGCGCGCGCGGCGGTCGCCGGGCTGCTCGGCACCGCGGCGATGACCGCCCTCCTCCTGATCGAGCCCTCCATCGGTCTGCCGAAGATCGCGATGGGTCAGGTGCTGAGCAGTTCGCTCGGCCTGACCAGCGCGCACCTGTCGATCGGGCCGGCGGTCGGGTGGGTGCTGCACTTCGTCATCGGAATGGTGCTGGCACTGATCTACGCCGCCGCCTTTGATAGCCGGCTCGCTGGAGGACCGGTGCTGCGGGGGGTGCTGTATGGCATCCTGGTCTTCGTCGTGGCCCAGGTCGTGTTCATGCCGGTGGTGGGCGGCGGGTTCTTCTCCCGAGGCGACCCCGAGCTGCTCGCCGGCAGCCTGCTCGGTCACCTGGTTTACGGCGCGGTGGTCGGGTGGACCTATGGCGGCGTCGGGGAGTCGCGAGTCCATCCGGGGGAGGGTCGGGTCGCTCCGGGCGAGCTGCAGTAATCCGGGTCCGGCCGCCGCGGCCGGTATCCCGGCCCACTACCGCCGCCAGCGCGCGGGCTCCTGACGGCGGTTCACCTACGCGGCACCGGCTCAAACGTGCCGCGCTACAAGTGCAGCACCGCCGCGTCCCAGCCGGCCTGATCCTGGTCCTCCTTGTGCATGGCTCCCACGTCCACCACGATCTGATCCCCCTGCCGTGCGACGCTGAACCGATCCATACCGCGCGTCGCGCGGCCGGAGATGAAGACGCCGTCCGGGCGATATTTCGAGTGGTGCTTCGGGCACTGAAACTGGCCGTCCCCCTGGTTCCAGCGGAGCGCCGTCCGCTGGTGGGGGCACGAGAGGTTGAAGGCGTAGATCGCGTTCTGCCAGCGGACCAGAATCACCTCCTGGTCGCGGTCGATCTGGACCCCGTCCTGCGCCGGAATCGGGTAGACCGGGTTCCCGGCCAGATGATGCAGCGCACGCGCCGGGGTGGGTGTGAGTGCCAGGGCATCACGCAGCGGAACACCCACGCCCGTGAGCGCGGCCAAGGACAGGAAGCCGATGCCCTGCAACAGGCGGCGGCGCT
>DASSMN010000164.1:0-2860 GCA_035688885.1 Gemmatimonadales bacterium | reverse complement strand
CATTCGTAGCTGCAGATGCGCGCATCGACCGCGTCGGGCGGCAGCAGCCTGGCGCAGTGCTCGCAGCTGGGACGAAGCTCAAGCATGGACGTTGCTCCTTGGTTCAGGGCACGCGAGCGTTGGTCATGTGAAACACCCCATCGGGATTTCCCTTCCACACCCAGGCATGCACGGTCCACAGCGGGAACTGCGGGTCGGGAACCCATACGTCCTCCGGCCCCTGGAATCCGTCGGGCGCCTCGCGGGACAGCGTCAGCGGCACCGCGTACTCCACCGCGACCAGCTGAAGATGCCCGTTCGGCTTCGGTGAATAGACCAGGATCTCCGGCCGCTCGACCTCGAAGGTCCCATCCACCAGCGGCTCACCACCGTGCTTCGTGCGGCGGCGGGCGCCGGGAGCTGGACTCGCCCTGCCGTGACGCACGGGCAGGAGTCTGTGCGGACGAGACCAGTCCGCCAATGACCCATCGTGCCGACTTCCTGCTCGGCCGTCGCGGGTGGGGGGGCGGACGCGTGCGGGCGGGGGAGCGACGAAGCTATGCGCGGGCGTGCCGGCGGGACTCGCGCCAGGCGCCGGGAGCGAGCCCCGTGGCCTTCTTGAACGCTCGGCTGAACGCGGCCTCGGAATCGTACCCGACCTCCGCGCCGATTGCGGCGATCTTGGTGCCGCTCTGACTCAGCAGGTTGGCCGCGATCTGCATCCGCCATTGGGCGAGGTAGTGCATCGGCGGCATGCTCACCAGCAGCGCGAACTGCCGGGCCACGTGGGAGCGCGAGGAGGCGACCTCCCGCGCCACCTCCTCGAGCGACCAGGGGTGCGCCGGCTGGCCATGGAACAGCCGCAGCACGCGGCCCACCGTCTCGTCGCGAAGGCCGGCCAGCCAGCCGGTCTGTCCCGCGGGCAGGTCCGCCAGGTACCGGCGCAACACCTCGATGAACATCAGCTCGGCCAATCGGGTGAGCGCGCTGTCGGCGCCGGGGTGGCCCAGCCGGGCCTCCTCCGTCAGCCGGCGCGCGGCCCCGTCGAGCCAGGCGCTCGACATCCCGCGCATGTGCATCCGCCGCGGGAGCGCCGCGAGGAGGGGATTGAACGGCGCGCGATCGCACCCGAGGAAGCCGCACACCAGCGAGACCTCGCCCGCACTCCGGTCGCCGAGCACCACGGTATCGGCGTAGCGGGTGGAGGTGCTGGCATGAATGTGGGGCGTGGCCTGGTGGTTCGGGCCGCTCGACATGACGTGGGCGTCGCCGTGAGGGAACACGATCACGTCGCCCGGGCCCAGCTCGACCTGGGCTTCGCCGATCAGGCCGCCGTAGCAGCGGCCCTGGGTCACGACATGGTAGGAGATCAGGTGCTCCGCCGTGGGCATGATGCGGGGCGAGAGCTCCCGGGCCGCGACCGTGTCGATGCTCCACGATCCGGCGGCCTCGACCGCGTAGAAGAACGCCCCGTCGAGGCGAACCACCCGCAGCAGATCCGAGAGAGGGTCCACGCCCGCAAAGATACCGCGCGTCCGCGGCGGCGGCGCCCTCCTTCGTCAGGGGTCGGGACCCCTCCATCGGCGCTGGCGGCGCGCGGCGCACTCCGCGATCCATGTGGCTCATCAGATGGCGCGACGCCCGAGCAGGAACTCCAGACGACCGGGCATTGGCGGCGTGGCCGGCCGGCCGCGCGAGCCGACGCCGCCAAGGATTCGGTCGACACGTTCAGCATTCGCCTGCTCGCGACACTGGAGGCGAGCCTTGCGGTCGACCGCAATGACCCGGCCGCCCCGCACCTGGTGGATGTTGGCCTCCGATGCAGAACGAAACGCACGATTGGCGCTCCGGGACAGCACCGCCGCAGATTAGGTCTGGCACTCGGCGCACTGGACCGGAGGCTCTATGCAGGATCGCATCGCGTGGTGGATCGGCGCGGCGCTGGTGGGCGCCGTGGCGTGCGGCGGCGACGGCGGCGGCGGCCCCTCCCCGGGTGGAGACGACGGGGCGCGCCTGGCTGCGCGGTTCGACCAACTGGCCGACTCGGTAGACCAGGAGGGCCTCTCGCCCACGGCGGATGCGCTCCGGCATGCGGCCCAGATCGTCCGGCTCACCGGCCACGCGACGCCGGTCACGCTCACCATCGACGGGAACAGCCGCTCGTTTCAGGCGGTCGCCGAGCAGCTCGACTTTCCTCAGATCCAGTGCTGGTGGCATGCGGACAGCACCGGCATGCCGCCGGGCGACACGGTCGTGGTGGGCCCCGACAGCGGGAACAGCCGACCGCCGAGCGGCGATCCCGTCACCCAATGCACCCAGGTCGGCACCGCTTCGATGCGGACGCTCATCGCGTGGGAGCCGGAGCGGATGGCCGAGGTGGTGCGGCTGGTGGCCGATCCGGGGAGCAATCAGGTCGATTCACTGGTACCCGACGTGATGACCGGACTTCCGGCGAGCGCGGCGCCCGATTCGGCGATTCCGCCGCCGCCTGGCTCGCCTTCAGGCCCGATGCCGCCGGATACGATGGGCGGCGGAGGTGGGAGCACCGGCGGAGGTGGGGGCGGCGGCGGCAGCACCGGCGGCGGCCCCGGATTCCCGGGTTTTATGGGTGAGTATCTGGTGGACAACGAAGGCGTCTGGTTTGCATTCGAAGGCAGCCAGACCAACGAGCTCGTGGGGTCGAGCGGCGCCTGCACCGCCGATCAGGCGACGATCGACTGGGCCGTGTTCCGCTGCGAGGCGGCGCAGTTCGGATACCAGTTCACCATGCGGCTCGAGCCGCTCGCGGTGATGGGCGGCCCGCCGACACCGGCACCGGGTGGAACGGACACGCTCACCGTGACCGATCCGGGCACCGGAGCGGCCGGCGAGCACGCGATCG
>DASSMN010000453.1:0-6947 GCA_035688885.1 Gemmatimonadales bacterium | reverse complement strand
GCTCGGCGGCAGCACGAGGCCTACTGCCGGACGCTCGAGGGACTGGGGCTCACGCTCACGATGCTTCCGGCCGATCCGACCTATCCGGACGGCACGTTCGTCGAGGATGCCGCCGTGGTGACCAGCCGCGGCGCGATCCTCACGCGGCCCGGGGCCGCGAGCCGGGCCGGCGAGGTGGCGGCGGTCGAGCCGGTGCTCGCCGGCTGGTTCCCGGCATTGGGGCGGATCATCGCTCCGGGCACGGTGGACGGCGGGGACGTGTGCGAGGCAGGCGAGCACTTCTTCATCGGGATCTCGGAGCGCACCAACCCCGAGGGCGCGGCTCAGCTCACGGCGTGGCTGGAGGAGCGCGGCTTCACGGCCCGGGCGCTCGACATCCGGAAGCTGCCCAGGCTGCTGCATCTCAAGACCGGCCTCTCCTGGCTCGGCGACCGGCGGCTGCTCGCCGTGGCGCAGCTCGTCGGGCACCGGGCCCTCCACGGCTGGGAAGTCGTGCCGGTGCCTTCGGGCGAGTCGTACGCGGCCAACTGCGTCCGGATCAACCAGACCGTGCTCATCGCGGCCGGGTTTCCGGTCACCGGTGCGCTGCTGGGCGAGCTGGGCTACCCGCTCGCGCCGCTCGACATGTCCGAGTTCCGGAAGATGGACGGCGGCCTGAGCTGCCTGTCACTCCGATGGTGAGCGACCGACGCTCCCCTACCGCGCGCGCCCCGCACCGGCTACGCTCTCAGCAGCCGCGAGGCCTTCCTTAGCAGCGCGAGACCGCATCATGCCTTCGTACGGTGAATATCTGAAGGTCGACGACCTGCTGATGCTCCAGCGCCCGCTGTCGGAAGGGCCGGAGCATGATGAGATGCTGTTCATCGTCATCCATCAGGTGTACGAGCTCTGGTTCAAGGAGATCCTGCACGAGCTCGACCACCTGATGGTTCTGCTGGCGCGGAACGACGGGGCGCGGGCGCGCGGCACGCTCAAGCGCATTCTCACGATCCTCAAGGTCATGGTCGCGCAGCTCGACATCCTGGAAACCATGACGCCGCTCGAGTTCCTCTCGTTCCGCGACCGGCTGGAGTCGGGCAGCGGGTTCCAGTCGCACCAGTTCAGGGAGCTCGAGTTCGCCCTGGGGTGGAAGGAGCCCCGCTCGATGGAGCGCTACCCGGCCGGCAGCGAGGCGCGCAGGCGACTGGAGCGGAGGCTCGGCGCGGCCTCGCTATGGGACGCGTTCCTCCATCATCTTGCGGCGAACGGCGTGCCGGTGCCGCGCGCCGATCTGGAGCGGGACGTGAGCCGAAAAGTCCAGCCCTCGCCCGCACTCCAGCCGGTGCTCATCTCGGTGTACCGGCACCATCCGGCGTTGGCCGACCTGTGCGAGCGGCTGGTGGATCTGGACGAGGGCCTCATGGAGTGGCGCTACCGCCATGTCAAGATGGTCCAGCGCACGATCGGCACCCGCGGCGGCACCGGCGGCAGCGCCGGCGCGGAGTACCTGATGGGCACGCTCAACCAGCCGCTGTTCCCGGACCTCTGGGCCATCCGGACCGATCTCTGATTGACGCCATGGATCCGGCCTCGCTGTACGCCTCTCCCAACGCCATCGCCCGTCACTATTCCCAGTTCCGGGTCTCGGAGCGCCTGCTGCTCACGGGTCACTCGCACCAGGCGTGGCCCGACCGCGGGTTCGAGGGTCAGCAGGCCGCCTGGCTCGACGCGGCGCGGTACGTGGACGACAAGTGGGAGCAGGCGTTCCTGCGGGCCGGCCGGGTGCGTGAAGGTTTTGCGACGCTGCTGGAGGATCAGGCAGGCGACCTCGCGCTGGGCTCCAATACGCACGAGCTGTTGGTGCGGCTGCTCTCGGCGCTGCCGCTCACGCAGCGGCCTCGCCTGGTGACCACGGACGGCGAGTTCCACAGCATCCGCCGCCAGCTGGACCGGCTGGAGGAAGAGGGCCTCGCGGTGGTCCGCGTCCCCGAGCGGCCGCTCGATTCACTCTCGGGCCGGCTCGCCGCCGCCGTCGACGATCGCACGGCGATGGTCCTCGTCTCGGCTGTGTTCTTCGACACCGGACGGATCGCCCGCGGGCTGGCCGAGGTGGCCGAGCGCTGCCGCCGTCACGGCAGCCCACTACTGGTGGACGCGTACCATGCGCTCAACGTGGTTCCGTTCGCACTGGAGCAGCAGGGCCTCGGCGACGCCTTCGTGGTGGGCGGCGGATACAAGTACTGCCAACTGGGGGAAGGGAACTGCTTCCTCCGGATTCCGCCGGGCACCGAGCTGCGGCCGGTGGTCACCGGCTGGTACAGCGAGTTCACGGTCCTGGCCGATCGGGAGCGGGCCGAGCGCGTCGCCTACGGACAGGGCGGCGACCGCTTTGCGGGGGCGACGTACGATCCGACCAGTCACTACCGCGCCGCCGAGGTGTTCGACTTCTTCCGGGAGCAGAGGCTGACCCCGGCGCTGCTCCGGCAGGTGAGCCAGCACCAGATGGGCGTGTTGGTGTCGGCGTTCGATGGACTCGACCTGGATCCCGCGGTGTTGGGCCGCGACCGCGACTGTCCCCTGGATCAGATCGGCGGCTTCCTGGCGCTGCGATCTCGCGCCGCGGCCGCGCTGGTGCAACGCCTGCGTACGCGGGGCGTCTGGGTGGATGCCCGAGGCGAGATCCTGCGGCTGGGGCCGGCGCCGTACCTGTCGGACCGGCAGCTTCGGGATGCGGTCGGGATCCTGGGAGAGGTCGCGAGAGAGGCACCCACCCCGACTTCGCCACCCGTCAGCCGCTGAGCTGCTTCGCCATCTGCGCCGGCGACAGGATCTGGAACCGGAAGGTCTGCTCGACCAGCTGCCGCACCTTCTTCCCGCCGCGTTGCGCCGGACGGAACCGCATCAGCCCCAGCGCATCGCGCACCGATGCCGTGAACCTTGGATCGTCGCTCAGCTGGATCGCGATGGACGTCGTGTCCACCATTCCCAGCGTGTCCACTACGTACGTTGCCTGCACCTGGCCTTCGGTGCCGATCTTGAGGAGGTCGGGCGGATAGATCGGAGCCGCGCTGTTGGCATATCGCTCGACGATCGCGTCCACCTGGAGCACGCTGTAGACGCTGTCGGGCACGAACCGCGGCTCGGGGCCGAAGGGGAGCTGCCCGCGCGCGCCGGCCCGGTGCCGTGGGCCGCGCACCCCATGCGCGGGTGTCTCGAACGGCCGGCTCTCTCCGGGACCGACCTGGAGCCGACCATCCTCGAGATCCTGCCCCAACAATCCCCACTGGAATCGGGTCATCTGGCGCGAGCGCACGTCCACGCGGTCGGGCGGCAGCAGAAAGAACACCCGCGCCTCGCGCTCATCTTTGGGAAGTTGAGTGCCGCCCGAGGTGGCAGAGACGGCCAGCCACACGACGCCGGCGTGCGCGAGGAGGCTCACGAGGGCGCATTCTGCGGCCTGAAAGAAACTGCGGTGGGATTCGAGCAGAGTGAGCTGCATAGCCGGGATCCGGTGCGGCGAGGCCAGTCCGTCACCTCTTCTACGATATAGGACGAACGTACCGGCATCGGCAAGACGCCGGGCTTGACGGCCCCGGGCCCGGCGTGAATCTTGGCGGCGCGATGCCGCCCGGCTCGCGCTCTCCCCCCGAGTATGATGGACCCAACGGCCGTTTCGCCGCGCTCTGTCACCCGCCGGGAGTCCTCACCGTCTTCACTGATCGGAGGACAACATGGCGCAAGCAACCGCAATCTCTCCCCAGGCCTTGATCGACATTGCCAAGGCCACCGTCACGACCTACAACGACCGCGACTGGACCAAGGCTCGAACCATCCTGACGCCCGACTTCGTCTATGACGAGGTCGCCACCGGACGAAAGGTCAACGGGGCCGATCAGGCCATCGACCTGTGGAAAAGCTGGGCGCAGGCCTTCCCCGATTCCAAGGGAACGATCCAGAATGCTCGGGCCACCGCCGATGGAACGGTGATCGTGGAGGTCACCTGGAAGGGCACTCACAAGGGACCACTGTCCACGCCAAGTGGTCCGATCGCTCCCACGGGGAAGCCGATCGAAGTCCGGGCCTGCGCCGTGCTGGAGATGTCGGGCGAGCGCGCCCGGATCGAGCGTCACTATTTCGATATGGCGACCATGCTGCGGCAGATCGGCGTCAACGGGTAGGCGCCTCAGCGACTCGGCTCAGCCATGCCAGGCCGGCGGATCTCCGCCGGCCTTTTGCGTTCGGTCCTGGCCGAGGCGGATGCCAGCGACACCGCCGCAAGTCCGCGAGGCGCGCCAACCATTTCCCGGGAGGGGGTGTCCAAGCGGTACATCTGCCGCGGATCATCACGTGACCGTGCTCTTCGGCGCGCTCTGCGCGCTCCAACTGCAATTGGCCGCCGTCACCCCACCCGTGCCGACCGCCACCAGCGTGCAGGCGACGCGCGCGGCCGTGCCCCCCGTGCTCGACGGCAAGGATGACGACGAGGTCTGGCACTTGGCGCCGCCGGTCGACGGGTTTCTGGAGGCCAAGCCGATGGAGGGGGCCCAGCCCCAGCTTCGGACGTTGGCGCGGATGGCCTACGACGAGCACAACCTCTACGTGTTCGTGCGGGCATTCGATCCGCATCCCGACAGCATCGTGAGCCTGCTCTCCCGCCGCGATGATCAGACCGCATCGGACTACATCTCGCTGATGCTGGACCCGTACCACGATCGGCGGACCGGCTTCGAGTTTTCGGTCAACCCGGCCGGCGTCAAGACCGACTTCGCGATCTACAATGACGGCGACGAGGACGTGGCCTGGGACGCCGTGTGGGACGCCGCTACCCGGATCGATTCCCTGGGCTGGACCGCGGAGTTTCGCATCCCCCTGTCGCAGCTCCACTACTCGTCCAAGGGCGGCGGCACGTTCGGGCTCCTCATCTGGCGGGTCATCCAGCGACACACCGTGACGGTCACCTGGCCGCTCTATCGCACCTCGAAGTCGGGCTTCTCCTCGCAGTTCGGCAGCCTGACCGGGCTCCAGGGGCTGGGTAGTCCCGGGCGCGCGGAGGTCACGCCCTACGTCCTGACCAAGAACATTCAGGATCTCCGCGCCAGCGACCCCGGCCGCAACCAGGACCTGTCGGTTGGCGGGGACCTGCGCTACCGGGTCGCCTCCAACCTCCTGGTCAACGCCACCGTGAACCCCGACTTCGGCCAGGTCGAGGCGGATCCGTCGGAGCTCAACCTGAGCGCATTCGAGACGTTTTTCGAGGAGCGCCGGCCGTTCTTCGTGGAAGGGAAGGGGCTGTTCACCTTCACGGTGAACTGCGTGGTGGTGGTGGACTGCAACACCGGCGAGGGGCTGTTCTACTCGCGGCGGATCGGCCGTGCGCCGCAGCTCGCCGGCACCTATGGCGACGCGGCGTCGCCCGCCGCCACCAAGATCCTGGGCGCCGCCAAGCTCACCGGCCGGCTCCCCAACGGCTTTTCGATCGGCGTGCTCGATGCGGTCACCGATCACGTCAACGGCCCCGCCCGGACCACGCTCGAGCCCGCCACCAACTTCGCCGTGGTGCGCGGCAACCAGGATTTCCGTGGCGGCGAGGGCAGCGTCGGCTTCATTCTGACCGGCGTCAACCGGTCGCTCGACCCCTCGAGCACGCCCTACCTCCACCGAAGCGCGTACTCCGGCGGCGTGGTGGGCCGCTGGCGCTTCAACGGGCGCTACGAGGTCTCGGGCTCGCTCGACCTGAGCCGAGTCTCGGGCGACACCGCGGCGATAGCCCGCACCCAACAGGACCCGGTGCACTTGTACCAGCGGCCCGACGGCAGCGAGACCTTCGACCCCGCCCGGACCTCCCTCGCCGGCACCAACCAGGAAGTCCGATTCGCCAAGGTGGGTGGAAAGCGCCTCCACTTCGAGACCGCGTACCAGCGGCGGACGCCCGGGTTCGAGATCAACGACGTCGGCTTTCTGCGCCAGGCCGATCAGCAGGCCTGGACCAGCTGGGCCAACCTGGTGTTCAACCAGCCCAACCGGGTGTTCCTGTCGCTGCGCTGGAACTTCAACAACTGGGAGTACTGGACCAGCGACGGGCTTCCCACCGAACGCGCGTTCAATACCAACGTCCACATTCAATGGACCAACCGGTGGTGGCTCCACATGGGCGGGACCCTGGGCCAGGTGGGCGCCACCTATTGCGACCGTTGCGCCCGAGGCGGGCCGGCCGTCCGGCAGGACGCGTATCTCTCACCCTGGATCTCGATCTCGGGCGACGACCGGCGCGCGCTGGTCCCGATGCTGAACGCGAACTACACCCGAGGCGACCAGGGACACTCGCAGACCATCGAGGTGAAGCCCGAGCTCGACTACAAGCTGTCCACCCGCTTCACCACCTCGCTCAGCGTCGACTATACCCACAACCGGAACGACCTGCAGTACTACGATACCTTCGTCGATGCCTCGAGCCAGCCGCACTACACCTTCGCTCACCTGGCACAGAAGACGCTGGCGCTGACGTGGAGGCTGGGCTACACCTTCACGCCGACCACGACGCTCCAGATCTACGCCTCGCCTTTCGTGTCGAAGGGCACCTACAGCGACGTGCGCGAGATCGCCGACCCGCGCGCGGGCGACTACGCGGCGCGCTATCAGCCGTATGGCGACCCCGCCGTGGCCGGCAATCCCGGCGGCTTCAACTTCCAGCAGTTCCGATCCAACGTCGTGTTCCGGTGGGAGTACCGACCGGGGTCGACCCTGTTCCTGGTGTGGAGTCAGGGACGGGAGAACTCGGCCGACCTGGAAGGCACCCGGTCGTTCCGCGGGGACCTGAGCGATCTCTTTGCCCGCCGGGCGGACGACACCTTCCTGGTCAAGCTGTCCTACTGGCTCTCTCGCTGAGCGGTCTGGACAGACGCCGCCACTCTTGCCATTCGCCCGAGCGGCGGCCCCCCCGGCCGCTCGGGCCGCGCCCGCCGCCCGCC
>DASSMN010000339.1:0-5846 GCA_035688885.1 Gemmatimonadales bacterium | reverse complement strand
AATCGAGTCCTTCGAGACCGAGGAGCGCGCCGAGGACCCGGTGTACGCGCTCGGCCGGGACTTGGGACTCAGCTCGGTACCCCGAAGCCTGGTCTGTGTGGACATCTCGCACAACCAGGGGCGCGATACCGTGGGGTCGCTGGTCTGGTTCGAGGCGGGGCGCCCTCGGAAGAGCGAGTATCGCAAGTTCAAGATTCAGGGCGTCGGTCAGCAGGACGACTTCGCGGCCATCCACGAGGTCATCACCCGCTATCTCACGCGGCGGCGGGACGAGGCACTGCCGCTGCCCGATCTCA
The DNA here is from genome assembly GCA_035688885.1 of Gemmatimonadales bacterium. Taxonomy (GTDB): domain Bacteria; phylum Gemmatimonadota; class Gemmatimonadetes; order Gemmatimonadales; family GWC2-71-9; genus CAVVWJ01. The sequence continues at coordinate 5,550 of DASSMN010000339.1, read as the reverse complement.
TCGTCATCGACGGGGGTAAAGGCCAGCTCAACGCGGCGCTCGATGCCATGGACAAGGTCGGCCTGGGCCCGATTCCGATGGTGAGCCTGGCCAAGCGTGAGGAGGAGGTGTTCGTGCCCAACCGCGCCGAGAGCCTGCGCCTGCCGCGCCGCAGCCCGTCGCTCCGCCTGCTTCAGCGCGCCCGCGACGAGGCGCACCGGTTCGGGCTGGCCTACAACCGTCAGCGCCGGACCACGCGCACCATCACCTCGGAGCTGCTCAACATCCCGGGCGTCGGGCCCAATCGCCGCCGGCGATTGCTGGAGCGCTTCGGCAGCCTGGCCGGCGTCCGCTCGGCGTCGGTGGCCGAGCTGGCCACCGTGCCCGGGTTCTCGACCCGGCTCGCTGAACGGATTCTCTCCCACCTGAACAGCGTGCGATGACATCGGCGCCCATGCTCCACGGCGCCGACTGGACGCTCGAGTGCTCGAGCTGCGGCGCCGCCCGCGGACCCGAAGGGCTGCCCTCGGTGTGCGAGCGCTGCGGCATGCCCTGGCTGGTCCGGTACCCGAGGCGCACGCCCACCCTCCTCGATCGCGCCGAGCTTCGGCGCCGGCACGGCATGTGGCGCTACCGTCCGTTCCTGCCGCTTCTCCCTGGCGAGGAGCCCATCACGCTCGGTGAGGGCGACACGCCGCTGCTGCGGATGGAGCGCACCGGCCGGCGGCTTGGCGCCCCCGATCTGTGGGTCAAGGACGAGGGGGCCAACCCCACCGGGTCGTTCAAGGCCCGCGGGCTGAGCGCCGCGGTCACCCGCGCGGTCGCGGCCGGAGCCGAGCGCTTCGTGCTCCCGACGGCGGGGAACGCGGGCGTCGCGGCGGCCGCGTATGGCGCTCGCGCCGGGCGTCCGGTGCGGGTCTACGCCCCTCGCACCACGCCGCGTACCATCCTGTCCCAGATTCTCGCCTTCGGCGGCGACCTGGTGCTGCTCGATGGACACATCGGCGACTGCGGCAAGGCCTCGCGCGCCTACGCGGCGGAGACCGGCGCGCTCGACCTGTCCACGCTTCGCGAGCCGTATCGAATCGAGGGAAAGAAGACCCTCGGGCTGGAGCTCGCCATGCAGCTCGGCTGGACCTTGCCGCGCGCGATCATCTATCCCACGGGCGGGGGCACCGGGCTCATCGGCATGTGGAAGGCGTTCCAGGAGCTGCTCGCTGCCGGGTGGGTTCAGGGTGCGCTCCCGCGCATGTACTCGGTCCAGAGCACCGGCTGCGCCCCCGTGGTGCGGGCGTACGCCGGCGGCGACGAGGCGTGCGAGGCCTGGGCCGAGCCTTGGACAGTCGCCAGCGGCCTCCGGGTGCCGGCCCCGCTTGGTGGGCGAGTGATGCTCCAGGTGCTCCGGGAGAGTGGCGGCGGAGCCGTGGCGGTCGATGACGAGGTGCTCGAGCGGGAGGCCACCTTGGCCACCCGGGAGACCGGCGTGGATTTCAGCCCCGAAGGCGGCGCCGCCGTGGCCGCAGTGGCGGCGCTGCTCGCGACCGGCGATCTCCGTCCGGACGACCAGATCCTCAGCTTCAATACCGGGGCGGGGTGGCTCTACCGGGAACCCGGGGATTTGCCTCCGGTCTGAGCCTCGGCCATATTTATAAGTCTATGGCTGATGGACGTTTTGCCATTCTCGACCCGGCCGCGGGGATCAGCGGCGACATGCTGCTCGGAGCACTCGTCGCGGCTGGTGCGCCGGTGTCCTGGCTGGAGGGCCTGCCCGCCCGCCTCGGCGCCGCCGGTGTCTCGGTGCGGGTGGAGTCGGTGGATCGCTGCGGCATTCAGGCCACCAAGGTCCACGTGGTGCTCCCTGACGGCAGCGAAGAGCTGCCCGCGCCGGACCACTCCCACCATCACGCCCACGGGAACCACCCTCACTCTCACGCTCACGAGGGTCCCCACCGGCACATCGGCGACCTCATCGGGGCCGTCGAGCGAGCGCCGCTCTCGCCGTGGGTGCGCGAGCGCGCCGTGCGCGCCTTCCGACTGCTGGGGGAGGCCGAGGGGCGGGTCCACGGGATGGCGGCGGACGAGGTAGCCCTGCACGAGGTCGGTGCGGTAGATGCGCTGGTGGACGTCGTAGGAGCGATCGAAGGGTTCGAGCGGCTCGGCATCACGCGCATCTACGCTCGACCGGTGGCGGTCGGAAGCGGGTGGGTCCACGCGGCGCACGGGGTAATGCCGGTGCCGGCCCCCGCCACGGCGCTGCTGCTCGAGGGACTCGAGATCGCGCCCAACGGACCGGTCGTCGGCGAGGCTGTGACGCCCACGGGTGCGGTGTTGCTCCGGGTGCTTTCCGAGGGGCCGCCGCCCCCGCGTTGGCGAGCTACCACCGGCGGAGCATGGGGCGCCGGCGGCCGGAACCCTGGGACCTACCCCAATGCGCTGCGTCTGGTCATCGCCAAGCCGGTGGCCGAGGCCGGCGAGGTCGTGGTCCTCTCGACCGACCTGGACGACCTGAGTCCCGAGTACCTCGATCCGCTGCGCGAGGCACTGATGAGCGCGGGCGCGGTGGACGTGCAGGTGTGGGCCACGCAGATGAAGAAAGGCCGGACCGGTTTCCGGGTCGAGGCCGTCGTGGCGGCGGCAGACGCCGACCGGGTGGCGGATGCGTTCTTCCGACACAGCACCACCGCTGGCGTGCGGAGGCAGCCGGCCGAGCGGCTGACCCTCGCCCGGCGAGAGGTACAGGTGGAGGCGCCCGACGGTACCCGCGTGCGCGTCAAAGTGCTGGAGGCGCCGGATGGCCTGCGTATCAAGCCGGAGTACGACGACGTGGCGGCCCTGGCGAAACGGACCGGGCGGCCCGCCCATGAGGTGGCAAGGGACTTGCGTGACCGGGCCTTTCGCCTGGTGGGTTCCGACAGTGCCGCCCGGTATCAGACCCCGAACAAGGAGTCGTGAGTGAACGCACAGATCGCGTCGGGTTTCGTGCTGCTGACGGTGGGCGCCACGATCGCAGCCGCCCAGCAGCCGACCGTGAATGATCGCGTGGCGAAGGCGATGCCTACGTCGTATCAGCCCGCCCAGTGCAACATCAAGCCCAACCACTTCAAGGTCGGGAGCGCCGCCGGCTACATCAAATCGGCCATCGAGACCGACGTGCCGGAGAGCAAGGTGCGCATCCTGGGCCAGGCCGAGAAGGTGGATCTCGAGGCCATCCAGCAGAACGGCCAGGACAAGAATCCGGCCGCCTGGTACTATCTCGGGCGCGTCTACCTCATGCAGGGCAGGCTGGCCCCCGCCGATAGCGCGCTCACCAAAGCTCAGCAGCTCGCGCCCGACTGCGCCAAGGACATCAGCCTGTACCGCCGGAACGCGTGGGTCGCGCTGATCAACGCCGGCAGCAAGTTCGAGGAGGACAAGAACACCGATTCGGCGTTCGCGCTCTATCGGCAGGCGAATTCCATCTACCGCGATTCACCTATCGGCTTCTACCGGGCGGCGTCGATCTGGAACGACAAGGGCCAGCCCGACAGCGCCGCCTATTACTTCGGCCTGGCGGCCGCGTCGGTGCCTTCGGGCACGACCGACACCACCGAGGTGAAGTACCGCAACAACTCGGCGTTCAGTCAGGGCGTGCTGCTGCTCAATGCCAAGAAGTACGACCAGGCCGCGCCGGTCTTCGAGCAATACCTCAAGTGGGTGCCGAACGACGTGCAGGCCAAGCGCGGCCTGGCGGGCGCGTATCGCGGGCTGGGCCAGAACGACAAGGCCTCGGCGTTGGAGAAAGAAGTGGCGGCGAGCGGCGGGGCGGGGGCGGGTGGCGCCGGGGCGGGCGCCGGCGGCGCGGCGGGTACCGACGACATCATGAGCGCCGGCATCAATCTGTTCAAGGACAAGAAGTACGCCGAGGCCGCGGCGGCGTTCGAGAAGGTGGTCGCGGCGGAGCCGTACAACCGCGACGCGCTGTCCAGTCTGGCGAACACGTACCTGGCCCTGGGCAACGGGCCCAAGCTGCTCGAGACCTCGCAGCGGCTGGTGGCGATCGAGCCGATGAGCGAGAGCGCGCTCAAGCTCCTGGGTGAGGGCTACAAGCAGAGCTCGAAGGTCGATGACGCGGTGAAGACGGCGGAGCAGGTACTCGCGCTGCCGGCCAACGTCCGGGCGGCCAACTTCGCGACGCAGGGGAACGGGGCTTCCCTTACCCTCACCGCCACCGGCCGCGCCGCCCAGACGCCGGCCGGGAAGCCGATCGCGCCGGCGGCCGTGCCGATCACGGTCGAGTTCATCAATGCGAGCGGCCAGCCGGTGGCCACGCAGGAGGCCACGATCCCGGCGGTGACCGACGGCGCGTCGCAGGACGTGAAGGTGGACGCGCAGGGCGCCGGTATCGCCGCCTGGCGGTACAAGCGGAAGTAGTCTCGGGAGGGGCAAGGAGCGATCATGGCGGGAGTGCACGCGCGACGGACGAACGGCGCCGGTCTGACGACCACGCAGGCGCCGTTCATCGAGCAGGCCCAGGCCGAGGGGCGGCTGTACATCCACCAGCCCTACGAGCTCTACTCGGAGGCCAACCACGAGGCCTGGCGGCGGCTGTACACCCGCATGGAAGATCGCTGGCGGCGGTATGCCAATCCTCGCTTCCTCCAGGGCATCGACAACCTGTGTCTCGATCCCCGGCGGGTACCGAAGCTCGATGACGTCAACCGATTTCTCAGCCCGCTCACCGGCTTCAAGGCCAAGGCGGTGAGCGGGTACGTTCCGTCCTTCCTCTTCTTCGACTGCCTCCGCAACCGCGAATTCCCCACCACGATCACCATCCGGGACGGCGCCACGCTCGACTACCTCCCGGAGCCCGACATCTTCCACGACATCGCCGGGCACGTGCCGATGCATACCGACCGCGCGTTCGCCGATACGCTGGTGCGTTTCGGCGACTGCGCGCACACGGCGGCGGAGATCGTGGCCGGCATCAAGGACGAACAGGAGCAGATCCGCCGCGTCACCAGCATTTTCAAGGCGCTGGCGCGGTTCTTCTGGTTCACGATCGAATTCGGCCTCATGCGCTCGCCCGACGGCACCGGCATCAAGGTCTACGGCAGCGGGCTGCTCAGCTCGCACGGGGAGATCGCCCACTCGGTGGACTCGCCGATGGTGCAACGATACCCGATGCAGCTCGAGTGGGTGGTCAACCAGTATTTCGAGATCGATCACTACCAGCCGTTGCTGTTCGTGGTAGACTCGTTCGACCATCTGTTCGAGCTGGTGGGCGAGCTCGAGCAATGGATGCGCGAGGGCCGGCTGGACAACGTCTCGCCCGGGGAGCCGGCGGTGAGCGAGCCCGATCTGCGCAGTTTTCTCGAGGCGTCGAGAGGCAAGTAGCCGTGCCGGCGGGCAGCTTGACACCCCGGGGCGGGCCGGTCACATTCACCCCACATCTGCGGGCGTAATTCAGTGGTAGAATGCCAGCTTCCCAAGCTGGACGTCGCCGGTTCGAGTCCGGTCGCCCGCTCTCGCGCTGGCTCTCCCCGTCTCGATCACGTTGAGACGGGGCTATTTATTCCGGTACCCCCGGTTGCG
>DASSMN010000332.1:0-7395 GCA_035688885.1 Gemmatimonadales bacterium | reverse complement strand
AGCGGTGGCTCGTCGTCAGAGGGTCCTGACGCGCAGGGCATGACTGCTCGCCGCAGAGGCGGTTCGAGGATCAGCCCGACTGGATTGGTTTTGAGGGGTTCGCTGGGACGAACTAGATCAAGTCCCCAGAGCGAGGGAATGGTCGCCGGGATAAGCGCCATCTCATTATCGGGATGCCTCGCGCGGGTAGGAAAATCGTGAGCCACATCACAATTGTCAAGGATGGCAGGCCACTGAACCACCCTAGTGACGCACTGTGCGATTCCGTGACACCCCCTCGCAGATGAGACAGTCGGGGCGCGTCAGCGCCGCCGATGAGGGTTCATCGGCGGCGTTGACGGGTCCACCACGGGCCTGCGCCGCGCTCTGTGACGAATGCGAGTTGCGTGCGGGAGAAGGCTTTACGGCCGCCGGCAGCTTCGACGCGACTTGTTCGCCAGAAGCGACGCGACACTCCGGAAGGCATCTATGTTGGTGGCCTTCCGCATGTAGGCGTCGTCGTAGCGCCACATGAGCATGAAACACCCCGCTGCCCCTACCTCCCGGCCCCAGTCCTTGAGCTGGCTCGACGTCATCCGGCACTTGCGAGTGCGGGTGCCTCGACCGGCCTGCCCGCTGCCGGTGCAGTCCCAGCTACCGCTGTTGTCGGGCCTGCCACCATTGAGCAGGTTGACGCTGAAGGCGGGCGTGACGCCATCGGCCCGCGCGCGACTGAGCACCGCGCTCCGCCAGGCGACGATGTTCCCGTCCGTGGTCGGGTATTGATACTGATAAAGCACGTAGTCGAGCTTGCGATAGTGCTCCGACGCCCGCCAGGTATAGCCTGGGCCGCCGTGATTGATCCCCATGGGCAGCGTGGGGAAGATGTTCTTGGCGTAGACGGCCATCTGGTCGATGAGGGACTTGGTGACGTTGCCGCCCCACTTCGGCGTCTCCGGCTCGTCCATCAGCGTATTACCGATGATCACGCCATCGCGCACGGCCGCCGACACCGCGTTGCGAATGCTCGAGTTGTTGAACGAATTCATCCGGCGCTTCCACTTGGAAAAATCGAACTTCCCGTTGGTCTTGAACTGGCTCGCGTCGCCACCGGTCATGGCGGTGACGAGCCGCTGACCCCGTTGTCGGGCGGTGTTGATGCGGGTGATGATGGAGTTGGAATAGGTGTTATCCTGGCTCAGCGTGAACGGCTTGGGCCCCCACTCAAAATTGTTGGCCCCGGCCCACAGTCCGATGGGGCCATACGGCTGGCCCGAGAAGCTCACGCTGGCCAACGTGGCCAGTGTGTCGGTGGTGACGAGCGTATCGACGACGGCCTCCGGGCCGTTGTTGTCAGCCGGGTCTGGCGTCTCCACCGGCGCGATCGGGTCCTGGTTATCGTGGCAGGCGGAACCCGCGGCCAGGGTGAGCAGCACCAGAGCGGAGCGGGCGGCAGCGGAGCGGGCGGCAGAAGAGAAGCATGCGCGAATCATGTGACGAGGTCTCTGTTCCCAGATGCAGTGGTCGTCACGCGCGCCAGCGAGGGGCCAGCGCGCGGCACGGCCGCAGCGGTGGCTCATCGTCAGTGAGTCTGACGCGCGGGGGTCTGGCACTCGTCGCGCGAACGCGCTCGAGCGGATCAGCCCCGATGAATGTGAAGAGAGGGTGGTATGCTGGGACGAACCGGAGTGTTACCCAGAGCGAGGGAATGGCCGCCGGACGAACGCCATCTCTTTTCCGTATTGCCTCGCGGACGCAAAGTGGGAAACTCGAGCGCCACTGTCAAGACTTTTCGGGCAACGAATTTTCGAGTGGCTCAGATCTCCCAGTTGGAGAGCACGACGCCCTGGCGCTGGGGCGCCGGAAAGCCCCGGAGGATCATGCGCAGGTCGGTCCAGTGAACCCGATAGCCTTCGGCAATGAGCCGGAGATAGGCGTCCGCGTACTCGGTCTGGCACCGGATGGCGAGGCGGCCAACCCGTTCGGCCGCCGCCGTGCCGTGCAGCGCCTCGAGGAGACGGTCGAATGCGGCTAGCGACACGGCGACGAGTTTGAGAACGCGGACCTCGTCCTTGGCCCTCCCGGCCGCCAGCGGGGTCGAGTGCCACAGCGCGAAGGCGACCAGGTCGCCGTTCTCGCGCACCAGCGTCGTGTCACCGATCCCCAGATCCCGGGTGAGCGTGATCTCGCGGCTGAAGTTGACGCCAGGGGCCAGCTGGTCCGTCAACCGCCGACACTCCTCCAGCCGCCGGCCGAGGTCGGCCCCGGCCGCCGACAGCAGCTCAGGCGTTCGGGCAACCCGCCGCGGCACCTCGTGCACCAGCGTTACCGTCAGCGGGCCGGGCACCAGCCCGATTCGGCTGTAGAAGCCGATGTTCTCCACGGTGCGGGGCATGGTCTCGAGGCCGATGGTTCGCGCCCCTTCGGCTTTGAGCCAGTCGATACCCAACCGCACCATCGTGGAGCCCTGGCCTTCGCCCTGGCGATCGGGCCGGACCGCGAGCGGCCCCATCCAGCCCTCGACACCCGACTGATGCACCATGTTGAACGCCACCACCTGGCCATCGGCGTCACGCCAGATCATGGCGCCAGGACCCGCGTCCTCGAGGGCGTAGCGCCAGACCAGCGTGTTCAGGTGCGGCACGCGCACCCCCACCAGGCCATCGCGGCTGTAGCGATCGGTGAAGGCGTCGGCGAAGACGCGGTTCAGCGAGTCGATGTCGCGCAGGGTGGCACGGTCCGGCCCGCGCACGCTCCGATCAGGCCGCCACATCGTGCCCTCCGATCGGCTCGTCGTGCACGGTGGCCACGCCGCGAGCGAGGTCGTAGCCCACCCGCACGACCCGGTCGAAGCCTTCGCGCACCGAGTCGATGTGGGTGATGAGAATGACCTGGGGGAACCGATCGGCCAGGCTCCGCAGCAGGTCCACCACCGCGGCCCGCCGGTCTTCGTCGAGCGAGCCGAAGATCTCATCGAGGATGAGGAGCGAGAGCGGTTGCCCCGCGCGCTCGGCGATCATCTGGCTGATGGCCAGCCGCAGGGCGAGATTGGCCACGTCTTCCTCACCACCCGAGATCACCGCCTTGGGGTCGCCGTCGTCCAGCAGGGTGGCGCCGTAGTCTTCGTCCAGCTCGAGATCGGTGTAGCGGCCATTGGTCAGGTCCCGCAGGAAGCCCGAGGCCAGCTCGCTCAGGTCGGGCCGCAGCGTCGCATTGAGCTCGGTGCGCAGGTCGGACAGCGCACGATCGAGCTCCTGGTGGAGCGCAAGGTCCGCGGCGGCAACCTGCGCCTCGCGCTCGCGCTCGACGCGCTCGGCCCGGCGCCGCGCGGCCGCCTCGACGGACTCCGCCGCGGCCGCCGATTCCGCCCGGGCGCGCACCAGCGCCAGCTCGGCCTCGCGGCGCACGCGCTCCGCCTTCGCCTCCGCGTCGCGCGCGTCACGGAAAGCGGCCTCGGTGAACCCCAACTCGGCTACGCGGTCCCTGAGCTCCGCGCCGGCCGCCGCCAGTCGGGTATGTTCGGCCGTCACCGACGCCAGCTCCGCGGCCGCGGGGCCATGGCGATCCGCCAGGACCCTGAGCCGCTCCGCCTGGAGGGCGAGCGGCTCGAGCTCGCGGATGGCGGCGAGCACATGCTCATGGCGCGGCTGGTCGTAGCCGCCGGCAAGACGGCCCAGGGCCCCGTCGAGCTCGGCCACGCGGCGGATCAGTCGCTCGCGTTCCCCGCGGAGCGCCGGGCCGTCCTGCGCCAGTGCCTCGAGTCGGCCCGCCTCGGCGGTGGCCTCGGACAGCTCCCGCTCCAGGCCGAGCCGCCGGCGCTCCGCGTCCTCCAGATCGCGGGGCTCGAGCTGAAGCTGCTCGATACGCTGCTTGTAGAAGTTGCCGTTGGCCACCACGTCCTCGAGCTGGCGATCGAGAACGCCGAGCACCTTCTCGTACTCGGCACCGAGCGGTCGCGCGCAGGTGGGGCAGTCGCCCTCGGGCCCGGCGGTGACGATGCGCTGGCGCTGGTCCCGGAGCTCCTGATACTGGTCCAGCAGCCCCTGGCGCTTGGTCTTGGCGTCCTGCGCGTCGCGGACCCATGCGGTGCGGAGCTGCTCGCCGTCGAGGGTGACCCCGGTCAGCGTGGCGCGCACGTCGCTCACGCGGACGCGTACGGCCTCGAGCAGGTCGGGGCCGGGGAGGCGACCCAGGCGCTCGTCCACCGAGCTCAAGTGCCGGCGCACGTCATCCGCCTGCGCCAGCAGGCTCCTCCGTGCGGCGTGCGCCTCCGCATCGCGCTCGAGCGCCGAGGCCTCGGCCCTCAATCCGTCCAGCGGCGCGAGCCGCCGGCAGACCTGCTCCAGCTGCTGCGCGGCCGCGGCCGCCTCGGCCACTTCACGGGTGAGCCGTTCGGTGCGCTCGACAGTGGCGCGCGCCTGGTGCTCCAGGACGCGGAGCTCGGCCTCCAGCTTGACCGCCGCCTCGCGCTGGCGCTGGAGGTTCTCCCATCGGGGGCGCACCTCGGCGAGCGCGGCATCGGCGGCGGCGAAGGCCGCGGCGGACGCCGCCTCGACCCTGGCGGCGGCCTGTACGCGCTGCTGGGCTCGGGTCTCGGCGGCTTCGAGCTCGGTCAGATCGCCCAGACTTGCGCGGAGCGCGTCGAGGCGCGCGCGGAGCGCGGAGCGCCGCTCCTTGAGGCGATCCTGGGCCGCCCGGATCCGCTCGTAGCCGAGCACCCGGGAGAGGAACTGCGCGCGCTCCGGCGCCGACATGGCCGCCATGACCGCGAGCTCCTTCTGACCGGTGAAATAGGTGTTGAAGAACTCCTCGCGCGTCATCCCGAGCAGCCGGGTGATGCGCTCGGTGACGGCGCCGATCGAGTTGGCGATGGGCGCCGGGTCGCCGTCCTGGTACAGCTCCGCCCCGTTCAACGTGCGGACGATGCGGTACTGATGCGCGCCAAGGCTGAACTCCATCTCGACTTCCACCCGAGACCGCGGGGGCGCCCCGCGCCGCCGGATGGTCTCCCGGCTGCCGCGGGCGGCCGGCATCCCGTACATGGCCCACGCGATGGCCTCGAGGATGGTGGTCTTCCCCGCCCCGTTGGGCCCGACGATGCCCGTGAGCCCCGCGCCCAGCACGAGCTCGGTGTGCTCGTGCTGGCGAAAGTTGGCCAGGCGCAGGCGGTGGATCTGCATCAGCCGGCGTACTCCCGTTCGATGCCGTCCATCAGGGTCTCGCCAAGGCGGACGAAGGCCTCCCGGTCGAGCTCGGCCGGCAACGGCCGACGCTCGAGGTAGGACCGCACCAGCTCCGGGAGGGTCTGACGCCGACCCGGGGCGCCGGTCCCCACCAAACGGTGCACCTCGGGGCGGCGCAGGTCCAGGTGAAAATGCAGCGCGGCAGTCTTGAGAGCCCGCACTGCGGAGTGGTTCAGCTCCCGAGCCACGTGGCGGGGGACGTTCTGTACCCTCAGGCGGACCACCTTGTCGGCTATGCCGCCCGACACTGCCGCCACCCGCTCCGCGATGAGGGCGTCGAGCGCCGCCGCGGGAAGCCCGTCGCCCTCGATCGGCTCAAGATCCAGCACTTGGCGCGCCAGTGGTACGGGGCGGCGCTCGACCTTGCCTGTGTCCACGTCCGCCAGGAGCCAGCCCTTCCCGTGGAGCCCGTGATCGGCCTCGTCCACCAGCTCACCCCAGAGATTGGGACTCACGTAGTCGAGCGATCCGGCGTACCAGACGCGCGGGGCCACCCGGTGCTGCACGTGATAGTGGCCGAGAGCCACGTAGCTCCAATCGCCGGCCGCCAAGTCATCGAAGGCCAGCACCGCGCCACCATACTCCGCCCCGCTGCGGTCGAACGGAAAGACGCCCTCGATCTCCCCGTGCAGCACCAGCACCTGGCGCCGCTCGCTTCCCTCCGGCCGCAGCACGGGCCGCTCCGCGCCCGTGAGGGCCTGATGAGGCACGGCCAGGACGCTGAGCTCCAGCGCCGGGTATACGAACCGCCGGGGCTCCTCGCTCGCGACGTCGATGCCCAGCTCCTCGAACAGCCGCAGAATGGACCCGGTCTCGGAGGAGCGTGGGGTGTCGTGATTGCCGGCGATCACAACGATCGGCGCCTGTGGCAGCGCCTCACGGAGCCGCTGGAATTGGCGGAACGCGAAGACGATGGCCGCATTGGTGGGGCGCACGGAGTGGAACAGGTCGCCGGCCACGACGACTGCGTCCGGACGCGCCTCGATCACCGCGTCCACGCAGGCCCGGAAGGCGTGAGCGACGTCGGCCTCACGCTGATTGATGCCGGAGGGAGTCTGTCGATGGTACTGCCGAATGCCGAGATGCGGGTCGGCGATGTGGGCCAGTTTCACCCATGAAATGTCTCGCCGCGGGCCGATTTATCAAGCCCCGCGGCGAGCGCGAAACGGGCGACCTGGCAAGGAGTTAGACCTTGGGGCCAGCCTCAGGACGAATCGGTGAGGACGCGCCGCACCTTGCGTCGGAGGAGCCGGGTCTGGCTGGTGATCCAGCCGGCTTCGCGCACCTGGTCCTCCTCGCGCAGTCCCTCCCAGGCTTCGGCGATTCCCTTCCGGCCGAGATAGCCCAGCAGCTTGGTCGGATGCTCGCGGTCCACGACCGGCAGCCGGCCCACGCCACGCTTGAGCATCTTGTCCACGGCCTCTTCCAACAGCTCGTCGGGGTAGGCCACGACCGGCGGCGAGGTGCCTGCCTCCAGCAGCCGATCGGCAGGGCCGTCGGCGCGTCCCATGGCCCGGATGACATCGCCGCGCGTGATCACGCCGAGCAGCGCGCCCTTGTCGTCCACGATGGGCCAGGCATAGTGGGGCGCCAGCAGCGGGTCGTGCGCAGCCAGGCGGGTAAAGAGATCCTGCACGGTCATGGCGGCGGACACCGCGGGCACATCGCGCTGCATGACATCCTCCACCCGTACCCGGGTGAGCGGATTCACAATGTACTCCCGCATCACGTGATAGCCGCGGCGCGCGACCTTCTCGGTGAGGATCGACCGCTTCATGAGCAGCACGGTGACGGCTTGCGCGCCCACGCACGAGATGAACAGGGCCGGAAGCACGTGGATGTCGTCGGTCAGCTCGAGCATGAAGGCGACCGCCGTGAGGGGCGAGCGCATGGTGCCGCCCATCATCGAAGCCATGCTGATCATGGCCCAGAGGCCGGTGTCACCGGCGTGAATCCAATGGGCCTCGAGGGCTCCCAGCGACCCGCCCATGATGAGAAGCGGGGCGAGCACGCCGCCCGACGTCCCGGACCCGAGCGCGATGGCCCAGATGAGCGCCTTGGTGATCGCGAGCCCGAGGAGAAAGCCGCCCACCAGGTGCCCGTTGATGAGATCGGCGATGGTGTCGTAGCCCACCCCGAGCGACCGGGGAAACATGAGGCCGCCGATGCCGAC
>DASSMN010000281.1:0-8854 GCA_035688885.1 Gemmatimonadales bacterium | reverse complement strand
ACTGCGTCGAACGCCCCGGCAACGGCGATCGCGATGACCGTCGCCACGATGGCGAGATCGGTGACCGCCGGAAGGTGCCGCTCGCCCCGGCGGATCCGCGCCCAGGCGCCCAGCGCGATGGTGGCGCCGGTCAGCACCAGCAGCGCCAGCGCGGGAAAGCCGCGCTCGGATGCCATGGCCATCCAGTCGCTGCTGGGCCAGGGATTGGTGGGGATGATGTCGTCGGGGTCGAACGACGGATCGCCCGGCGACATGAAGAGCGGATAGTAGACCGGCCAGTTTCCCGGGCCTACGCCCAGCACCGGATGACGCTCGGCCATGGCGAGCGTGTTGCGATACTGAATGACCCGGCCCGCGCCGCTTCCTTCCTTGTAATTGGCCAGGTCGCTGAGCGACTCGAGGTACGGCGAGTCGGAGCGCCAGTTGAGCCGGTTGGGAAGCGCGATGGCCAGCGCCACGCCGGTCGCCGCCACACCGGCGAGCTGGAGCGCCCGGCGCCGGAGCCGGTCGTCACCCCACAGGCGCCCGAGCCAGAACCCCTCGACGATGAGGAACGCGCCCGCGGCACCGGCGCCGAGCCACGCCGCCCGCGAGCGGGACAGCACCAGCGCGGCCGCGGCCAAGGCGGCACCGGTGCCGCCCAGCACGAACCGCGTCTGGCTCCGCGCCTCCAACGCCAGGTAGAGCAGGGCGGGCAGACCGATGGCCACCAGGTGCGCCATGAAATTGCGGTTGCCGAAGGTGCCGCCGGGCGCCCGCGCGATGCTGGCGAGGTTGGTGGTGACCACCCCATAGGCCTGAGCCAAGCCGGTGAGCGCGCCCAACACCACGGCGCCGGCAAGACCGATGAGCAGCGCCTCGCGGCGGCCGGCCCGCGCCACCATCCTGGCACACCAGAAGAGCGCCCCGCCGGCCAGGCTCACTCCCACCGCCCGGAAGGCCAGCCAGCCGTTGGTGGCGAACAGGGCCGAAACCGCCGACAGCACGAGGAACCCGGCCAGCAGCGCGTCCACCATGAAGATGGTGAGGCGCCGGGCAGAGGCGAGGCAAACCAGCGACGCCGCCAGGGCGGCCGCGGTGAGCACCAGCTCCTTGGGAAAGGTGTACCGGTCGAGCTCGAAGATGGGGTATGGAAGCGCGGCCAGCACGATGCCGAAGGCGGCGACCTGGATCACGAGTGCGGCAACCCGGCTGGTAGCCGCGACATCCGCGGCCGGCGCGAGGGTGGAGCGCGGCTCTGGCGTGGTAATGCGCCGCGGGACGTGCTCGGTCGGCAATGGCGCTCTCCTGGGGAGCGAACTGGTTGGCGGCAGGTAGTATAACTAGGGCGGGAGAGCGATAGGACAAACCGGCCACGCCGGCGGCGGGACATTCCTGCATGCCTCACCCGGGTGACGGCGAGGCTGTAGCGGTTGAGCGGGGACCACCTCGCCTGTGCGACTACTCGCTCAAGCTACCACTGCTCCGACCCGGGCACTCCCTTGAACGGCCCCACCAGGTTCGAGGTCACCCAGCCTCCGTAATAGAACCCAGGCTGGGGTGAGACCTGCTCGTCGCCGATCCAGCATGCGTCCATGCGGCGGGGATAGAACGCGATGTAGTCCTTGATCGCCTCGAAGCCTTCGTCGGGATCGGGGTAGCTCCAGGCCGAGTCCTTGGCCAGACGGCCGTCTACCCGCACGGACCAGTACGAGGCGAGGCCCTTCCACTCACAGAAGCTGGTGCGCGCGCTCGGCTCGAGGAAATCCATCCGGATGTCTGTTGGCGGGATATAGTAGCTTGGCGGACTGGCCGTCTCGCAGACCCGAAGCGCCCGCGTAGTGTCCGCGATGGTGCGCCCGCCGAGCTCCACCCGCACCCTGGCTGTCACCGGCTCGACCCGCGGAGGACGGGGGTAGCCCCAGACCGACTCCTGGCCCGGCCCGGGCGCGACGATGTCCGCCGGCCTGCCCCGCACCACGGTCCGCCACTTCTGCTGCTGTGCTCGGTACGCCTCCGAACGCTCCGCCATCCTTGGGACCTCATGTCAGGGGTGTCTCAGCCCTCAGTCTAACTCGGGTGCCGCGTGGCGGGTTCCAATTGCGCGTGATCGGGTGATTTGGCGCACCGCAGCAGGCCTGCCCCGAGGGCCATCCTGAGGCCCGTTCACAGCGTGCTGAGCCGCCGCGCGGCTCGAAAGGAAGCGATGATGACCATGCCCAGAGATGAAGTCTCAACCTCCTCGGCTGGAGGCCCCGCGGTGGGAGAGGGCGATCAGCCGTCCGGCGGGGGTGGGGCCCGGGCGCAGATCCGGGACGTGAAAGACAAGGTGGTGGAGGAGGCCAAGTCTTCCATCCGCCAGGCCCGCGACAGCGCGAGCTCCAGCCTCGACCAGAGTCGCAACCGCGCGGCCGACAGCATCGATTCGATCGCCAGCGCCGTTCGGGGGACCGGAGACCGACTGCGCTCGGACAACCAGACCACGGCCGCCAACCTGACCGACTCGCTCGCCGAGCAGGTGGAGCGACTCTCGTCCTATCTCCGCTCCCGCGATCTCTCCAGCGTGCGCGAAGACCTGGAGCAGTTCGCGCGCCAGCAGCCGACCGTCGCCATCGGCGTGGCGCTGGCCGTCGGGATGCTCGGCGCCCGCTTCATCAAGAGCTCGCCCAAAGGCGGCGGCGGGACGTCCGGTCGGCGCTATGGCGGGGCTGACTACGAGATCGACACGGGCACGCGCGGGTACGGCCGGGATGTGCTGCCCGCGGGAGGTGGTTATGGCGGAGCCTAGCCGGCGCACCGCGGAAGAGCGCTCGATCGGCGAGCTGTTCGGGGAGCTGTCGCAGGACATGGCGCTCCTGGTCCGCCAGGAGGCGCAGCTCGCCAAGACCGAGATGCAGACCAAGCTCTCCAGGGTGACGGGTGATCTGATCTCACTTGCGGCCGGGGGAGTGGTGGCACTGGTCGGCGGGCTCGCCATCACGGCGGCGGTGATCCTGCTGCTGATCCATCCCATCGGCGTGACCCCGTGGCTCGCCGCGCTCATCGTGGGAGCGCTGCTGGGCATCATCGGGTGGGTCATGCTGCAGCGCGGACTCAAGGACCTCAAGCGAACCGACCCCACACCCCGGCGGACGGTCGAGACCATCAAGGAAGACATCCAGTGGGCGAAGGAGCAGCGGCCATGAGCATGGACGATCGGGAGGACCTGACGCAGGGCGATGCGACCGCGGACGAGCGCAATCCCCAGGATATCGAGTTCGAGATCGAGCGGACCCGCGAGCGCATGAGCAGCAACATCGACGAGCTGGGCGAGCGGCTTCGCCCCGACCACCTGAAGCAGCAGGCGAAGGACGCTCTCGCCAACAAGGCCCAGGACGTGGTCGCGAACGTCGGCGATCAGGCCCGCCAGACCGGGGGCCGCATGATCGACTTCATCACCGAGCATCCACTGCCGGTGGCGGCGGTCGGGTTGGGCGCCATCTGGCTGTTCACGCTCAGGAAGGGCGGCCGAAGCGACGTGTCGGGCGATCGCATGGCGCGCTTCGCGTATACCGGCCCCGAGCGGCGCGAGCCCAACGGCCATCCGGGCCTGGGCCGCCGGCTGGTGGACCGGGCGGCCTCCATGCGCCACACCGTCGAGGATGCCGCCTCGCAGGCGGGCGAGCGGATGGGCGAGCTCAAGGACCGCGCCGAACAGCGAGCGGGTCGGCTGGGCGATACGGCCCGTGCCCGTGCCCGTGACGCGAAAGGCGGGCTGCAGGACATGATGGAGGAAAATCCGCTGCTCCTCGTTGCCGGTGCGGCCGTGCTGGGCCTCGCCCTCGGGATGCTCCTGCCGGAGACCGACCCCGAGCGCCGGCTGATGGGCGAGACGCGCGACCAGCTCGGCGAGCGGGTGTCCAACGTCGCCAATCGGGTCAAGGACGCGGCCGTGGACGCCGGGCGGGAGGTGCAGGAGACGGTGCGCGAGGAGTTCCGTCAGCGGGCGCCCCAGGTGACCGACACCGTGCGTGAAGCGGCGGAGCACGTGAAGGAGGAGATCAAGGACGCCGCCACCAACGTCGCGCAGGAGGCCAAGGACGAAGTGAAGCGGCCCAGCGAGCGCAAGCGGTAACGGCATGAACGTCAAGCGGACATTCTCGCTCTTCAAGTCGAGCGTGAACGATTTTCTGGAAGACGACTGCTCCACCCAGGCGGCGGCCCTCTCGTACTACACGATCTTCTCGCTGCCGCCGCTGCTCCTGGTACTACTGACCATTCTGGGGGCGGTGCTCGACCCCCAGGACGTCCGCGGGCAGCTCGAGACGCAGATCGGGGCGCTGATGGGCCCCACGGCCACCGAGCAGGTCCGGAGCATCCTGACCCAGGTGCACGGGCCGGGCTCCGGCGGTGTGATCGCGACGGTAGTGGGCATCGTCGGGCTGCTGTTGGGCGCCGGCGGCGCGTTCGGCCAGCTTCAAGGGGCGCTCAACCGGGCCTGGGAGGTGAAGCCGGATCCCCATCAGGGCGGGCTCCGGTCGTTCGTGCTCAAGCGACTGTTCTCGTTCGGCATGATCCTGAGCGTGGCGTTCCTGCTGCTGGTCTCGCTGGTGGTGAGCACCGCGCTGAGCGCGTTCGGCGGCACGCTGGGCCGGATGCTCCCGGACGGGATCTCCGGGTCGGTGCTGCAGCTGGCCAACGTCGTGCTCTCGCTGGTGGTGATTGCGGCGCTGTTCGCGGCCATCTTCAAGGTGCTGCCCGACGCCAAGGTGAGCTGGAAGGACGTGTGGGTCGGCGCGGGCGTCACGGCCGTGCTGTTCGTGGTGGGCAAGTTTCTGATCGGGTTCTACATCGGCCGGAGCAACCCGGGTCAGGCCTTCGGGGCGGCGGGGAGCCTGGCGGTGCTGTTCGCGTGGGTCTACTACTCGGCGATGATCGTGCTGTTCGGCGCGGAGTTCACCCAGGCGTGGGTCGAGCGGAACGGGGGCTCGATCGCGCCGGAGCCGGGAGCGGTACGGGTGGTCGAGGATGCGCGAACGACGGACGGTCGGTCGGACGAACGGCCAGACGGACGGTCGGAGGGCCGGACGGCCGGACGGTCCAGTCGGCGGGTCGAGGAGGTGTCCACCCGGTAAGGTTGCCGACCCGCCGTCATCCCGAGCGCAGCGAGGGACCTGCTCCACAGCGATCGACTCAGTGGAGCAGGTCCCTCGCCGTCTGACCGTCCGCCCGCCCGCCCGTCCGACGATCCGAAGCCCGTTACATTGCGCGTATGCGCCGCACCAGCGCCGGCTCGGACAGCTACGCCCGGATCTACGCCGTCGTGCGCCGCATCCCGCGCGGACGGGTGGCCACGTACGGCCAGGTCGCCGAGCTGGCCGGCCTCCCGGGTCACGCGCGACAGGTTGGCTACGCGCTGCATGCGCTGCCGTCGGCGACGGCGCTCCCATGGCACCGGGTCATCAACGCGTCGGGCGGCGTGAGCCGCCGCTCCTCGCCCGGTGGGGAGTTGACGCAGCGGCAGCTGCTCGAGGAAGAGGGGGTCGAGTTCGATCTTCGCGGCCGCGTGCGGCTCGCGAAAGTCCGGTGGAAGGGCAAACAACGAGGGCCCCGGTCACGACCGAGGGGCTCGTGATGGCTGGGAGGAATCCATGAAGGTGTTCTTGACCGGCGCGACCGGATACATCGGCACGGCGGTGGCCGAGCGGCTCCGGGCCGCCGGCCACCAGCTCTCGGGGCTCGCCAGGAGCGATCAGGCGGCGGCCAAGCTCGAGGCCGCGGGCATCACGCCCGTGCGGGGCGACTTCACCAACCCGGCGGCGGTAGCTTCCGGTGCCCGGTCCGCCAACGCGGTGATCAGCATGGCCACGACGTATGACCCCAAGGTGGATGCCCCGGCCGTGGACGCCATTCTCGAGGCACTGGCCGGCAGCAACAAGCCGTTCATCTACACCAGCGGCATCTGGGTGAACGGCGACACCGGCGGGATCGTGGTGGACGAGACGACGCCGCCCGAGCCGGTCGAGCTGGTGGCCTGGCGGAAGGCAGTGGAGGATCGCGTGCTGGAGGCCGCCGGCCGCGGGGTGAGGAGCGTGGTCATTCGCCCGGCGATCGTCTACGGACGGGGTGGAGGAATCCCTGCCGGCTTCCGGGACTCCGCGAAGAACGAGGGCGCCGCCCGCTTCGTCGGCAACGGCGACAACCGCTGGCCCATGGTGCACGTGGACGATCTGGCGGATCTCTACCTGCTGGCGCTCGAGCGGGCGCCTGCCGGCACGCTGCTGCTGGCCGCCTCCGGTCCGGCCCACGAAGTCAAGGAGCTGGCCGCGGCGGCCAGCCGCGGCGCGGGCAGGAGCGGCAACACGGCCGAGTGGCCGATCGAAGAGGCCAGCGCCGAACTGGGCAGCGGCTACGCCGAGGCGCTCACGCTCGACCAGCAGGCATCGAGCCGGCGGGCGGAGGAGCTGCTCGGCTGGCGGCCGCACCGGCCCGGGCCGATCGAGGATCTGGAGAGCGGGTCGTACGCGGACAGGACGGTAGGACGGTAGGACGGAAAGACGGAAGGACCTGCACACCACACGGGGTTCGGTGACCCGGTCGGGTGTGCAGGTCCTTCCGTCGTTCCGTCTGACCGTCTTTCCGTCACAGTTCCCCTGTCACGCACCGCTTGGCCAGCGCCCGGTACTGCTTCTCGGTGAACGGAATGGGATTCCCGCCGGCCGAGGGGTCCCTGATCGCCATCGCGGCCACCTCGTCGAGGCGGGTGGTGTCAACGCCGATCTCGGCCAGCGTGTGCGGGATCCCGATCTCCTTCCTGAGCGCCAGAATCCATCGCAGAAACCCGTCGAAGCCGCCCTTGATGCCGAGATAGGCGGCCGCGCGCTCGATGTCCCGCTCGATCTTCCGGCGGTTCGCCTTCACCACGTACGGCATGATGATGCCGTTGAGGGTACCGTGATGGGCGTCGTACAGCCCGCCGATAGGGTGAGACAGCGCATGGATAGCGCCGAGCCCGCGCTGAAACGCGGTGGCCCCCATGGTCGAGGCCATGAGCATGTTGCCTCGGGCGTCGAGGTCGGTGCCCTTCTTTACCGCGCGCGCCAAGTTCTCCTTGATGAGCCTGAGCCCCTCGAGTGCCACGCCGGCGGCCAGCGGGTGGTAGAACGGCGCACAGTAGGCCTCGACCACGTGGGCCATGGCGTCCATCCCGGTGGCCGCCGTGAGCTTGGGGGGCAGCCCCACGGTGAGCTCGGGGTCGAGGATCGCCACCTTGGGCATGATGGCCGGGTGGAAGATGATCTTCTTCTCGTGGGTGACCGGATGGGTGACCACCCCCGCCCGCCCCACCTCGGACCCGGTGCCCGCGGTGGTGGGCACCGCGACGATCGGCGCGATCCTGGAGGCGTCGGCGCGAGTCCACCAGTCGTCCACGTCCTCCAGGTCGAACAGCGAGACGGTCTGGCCGTGCATCAACGCCACCAGCTTGCCCACGTCCAGCCCCGATCCGCCGCCGAACGCCACGACGCCGTCGTGCGCACCCGCCCGATACGCCTGTACGCCGGCGAGCACGTTGGCCTCGACCGGGTTGGGGCGAACGTCGGAGAACAGCGCGACGCCGAGTCCCGCACCACGGAGATCATCGACGATCCTCCGCACCATCGGCAGCGCGGCCAGGCCCGGATCGGTGACGAACAGGGGGCGCGTCATGCCGCTCGCCCGGCAGTGATCGGCGAGCTCCGCGATTCGGCCGGCGCCGAACTTGATGGCGGTGGGGTAGTTGAAATTCCGGTTGGGGATGGTCATGTCCGCGTTCTCAG
The DNA here is from genome assembly GCA_035688885.1 of Gemmatimonadales bacterium. Lineage (GTDB taxonomy): Bacteria > Gemmatimonadota > Gemmatimonadetes > Gemmatimonadales > GWC2-71-9 > CAVVWJ01. Next base: position 1,079 of record DASSMN010000281.1, on the reverse strand, counting down.
GTGGTAGCTCTTGGGCCGGGTGAGCGCCTCGTAACCCAGCTTCGACAGCGTCGCGCCGCGCCCGGTGTCCTTCACGCCGGTCCAGGTCAGCGCCGGGTCGAGGTAGTCGCACCGGTTCATGAACACCGTGCCGGTCTCGATCTCCCTGCCGATGGCCTGCGCGGCCTCGACGTCCTCGGTCCAGATGGCGGCCGTGAGCCCGTATGGTGAGTCGTTCATCAGCTCGATGGCCTCGCGATCGTCGGACACCTTCATGAGGCCGATCACGGGGCCGAAGCTCTCGTCCATCATGACCGACATCCGGTGCGTGACGCCGGTGAGCACCTGGGGGGCCATGTAGGGCGTGCCCGGCCGATCCATGGAAAACGACTTGGGATCAATGTGCGCCTTGGCTCCGCCGCGGACGGCGGACGCGATCTGCCTGCGGACGAAAGCGGCCGCCGCCGGGCGGACCATGGGGCCCAGCGTCGTCGCCTGCTCCAGCGGTGAGCCCAGCACGTACGTTCGGGTCAGATCCACGAATCCGTCGAGAAACTCGTCCCACACCTTCTTGTGGACGTAGATCCGCTCGATGGCGCAGCAGCTCTGGCCCGAGTTGAAGAAGCTGCCGTCCACCAGGTTCTCGATGGCGTGCGGCAGGTTGGCGTCGGGCCGCACGTAGGCGGGATCCTTGCCGCCAAGCTCGAGCCCGACGTGAATGAAGCGCCCGGCGGACGCTTCTTCCATCGCCTTGCCTCCCGCCACCGAGCCGGTGAAGCACACCATGTCGGCCAGCCGGTCCCGGATGATCGCTCCCACCTGGGGATGGCTCAGCGCCAGATGCTGGAACACGCCCTCGGGCAGGCCGGCGCGATCGAACGCCTGCTGAAACCGTTCGGCCACGAGCAGGGTGGACTCGGCGTGCTTGAGCACGACCGTGTTGCCCGCCATCAGCGCCGGGATGACCGAGTTGACCGCGGTCAGGTAGGGATAGTTCCACGGCGCGAGGGTGAGGACGACGCCGAGCGGATCGCGCCGAATATACCGCACGAACCCTTCCTTGGGGCCGGGATCGATGTCGGCCAGGGACGGCTCGGCGA
>DASSMN010000004.1:0-3437 GCA_035688885.1 Gemmatimonadales bacterium | reverse complement strand
GTCGGCATGAGGACGTTGGCTCAGAACGCGCCCGGTGTGCTGGTCCTTCCGTCTTTCCGTCCTCCCGTCTTTCCGTCCTCCCGTCGCCGCGGCCATAGGCCGCGGCGGCCTCTTACCCTCCCGCCTCTTTTGCGGTAGAATGCCGCGGACTGCGACGCAACCGGTCGCATTTTACGCTCCAGCCCGGCCTCTAAGTCACTATTTGATATAGTTTTGGCGCGCCTGGCACCAGACTCGCCTTTCTCGGGGGCGCAGCCGCAACTGACCTGCGGCAAGGCGTCGATCCGCCCGATAAGAGCACACCCGGAGTGATCCGGGGCCGCAAAACTAGAGGTCTCACCGATCGATGGTGAGATAGCTCGGTGCCGAAGGAGGATGGATGAGGACCCCGCAGGGGCTGGAACGTGGACTGGCCGCGCCCGAGACGCTCGGCCTGGAGACGCGTGTGGCGATCCGCGAGGCCGCGGAACAGCTGCTCGACGAGATGCCCGAAGGCTCCGGCCGCTTGGTCATCGATCTGACCCACACCAGGGAAGTCGATTCCGCCGGACTGGGCGCGCTGATGCTGATCCAGCGCCTGGCCGCCGAACGACGGCAGCCGGTGGTGCTCCGCAATCCGAGCGAGGAGATCCGCTTCCTCCTCACCATCACCAAGCTGTATGACCTGTTCGTCGTCGAGTCCAGCTTTGACTGAGCGAGCACCCCGCCCTGCGGGGTGCTTCTGCTATGGACGCGCTCTCCGCAACCGATTAGTGTATCCCGCTGGTTGTTCTCCTTCGGTTGACGCCCTCCGGCACCGGGTCGCGGAGTACGAGGCATGACGCAGGCAAAGCGCCGTCGGCGCGTCCTGATCGTCGAGGATGAGCCCGCGCTCCGACTCAGCTATCAGCGCGCCTTTCAGCCCCGGTACGATCTGGTGTTCGCATCCACCGGAGCCGAGGCGCTCGAGCTGCTCGAGCAGGAACGCCCTGACGTCGCCGTGCTCGACATGCGGCTGCCCGACACCGACGGCGTGGAGCTGCTCCGGCGCATCCGCCTCACCCACGCCGATCTGCCGGTGATCATCACCACGGCCTACATGAGCATCGAGCCGCAGCTCAAGGTTCTCGATCTTCCCCACTCCGGCTACATCGTCAAACCGTTTCGCCTCGACGAGCTCGGCGCCCGCATCGATGCCGTCTCGTGACGGCGAGCCGCTGCTCGCTGCCCGGGGCCTGCGCCGGTCGTTCGGCCGAGTCCGCGTTCTCCACGACGTCAGCCTGAGCCTGGCCGCCGGCGAGGTGCTGGCGGTGGCGGGGCCCAATGGCGCCGGAAAGAGCACGCTCCTCCGGGTGCTGGCGGGCCTGATGCGCCCGACCGCGGGCGAGGTGCGCGTGTTGGGCCGCCCGCTCACCGCCGACGCCGCCGAGACCCGCCGCGCCATCGGGCTGCTGTCGCACCAGAGCCTGCTCTACGACGACCTCACGCTGCTCGAGAACCTGACCTTCGCGGCCCGGCTCTACGGCCTGGACGACCCGGGCGCCACGGCCCGGGACGCGCTCGAGGCCGCCGGGCTCGCCGCGCGCGCGGGGGACTCGCCCCGGAAGCTCAGCCGCGGGCTGCTCCAGCGCGCCGCCATCGCGCGGGCCCTGCTCCACGCGCCGCGCCTGCTGCTGCTCGACGAGCCGTTCACCGCGCTGGATGCCGCCGCGGCCGAGCGGCTCCGCGCCGCGCTGGCCGCTCGGCGCGACCAGGGGCTGGGCCTGGTGGTCGTCACCCACCACCTCGGCGAGGTGTGGGAGCTCGCCACCCGGGTCGCGGTGCTGGTCGACGGCCGCTGGGTGTGCGACGAGCCGCGCGCCGGCGCGCTCACCGCGTTTCTGCCTCGCTACCGGGAGTGGATCGGTGCCTGACGCCGTCCGGCTGGCCCTGGTCATCGCCGCCAAGGACATCCGGGCCGAGCTGCGGAGCCGGACGGCGCTCCTGTCCGCCGTGGTGTTCGCGGCGCTGGTGCTGGTGGTCTTCAACTTCGCGCGCGACCCCACCGCGCTCGCCGCCATCGACCTGGCGCCCAGCGTCCTGTGGGTGACCTTCGCCCTGGCCGCCATGGTGGCGCTCAACCGCGCCTTCACCATCGAGCGGGAGCACGGCGCGCTCGACGGGCTCCTGCTGGCGCCCGTGCCGCGCGGCTCGCTGTTTCTGGGCAAGCTGCTCGCCAACCTGGCGTTCGTCGGCGCGGTGGAGGCGGTGACCCTGCCGCTGTTCGTATTGTTCTTCAACGTGGACCTGGCGGCGGCCCTGCCGGGCATCATCGGCGTCACGGTGCTGGCCACCATCGGCTTCGTCTCGGTGGGCACTATCTTCAGCGCCATGGCGGTGCGGACCCGCTTCGCCGAGCTGATGCTCCCGGTGCTGCTGCTGCCGTTCATGGTGCCGCCGCTCATCGGGGCGGTGCAGGTGACCTCGCGCCTCCTGGCCAACCGTCCGTTGAGCGAGATGCTGGGCTGGCTTAGACTCCTTGCCGTGTACGACGTGGTGTTCGTGACCCTGTGTACCATGGCCTTCGCCGCGGTGGTGGACGAATGACCTCGGTCGAGGCGGCGCGCGCCCTCATCCGGCGCGGGATCCGCATCAGCATCGTGGCCCTGGTCGCGCTGGCCGGCGTGTACCTGCTGGCGCTGAACTACACGCCCATCGAGGCGCGTCAGGGCATGGCCCAGAAGATCTTCTACCTCCATGTGCCCGCGGCCTGGTGCGCGCTCATGGCGTTCTCGCTGGTGGGGATCACCAGCGCGCTCTACCTCTGGCTCATGGACCCCCGGCTCGACCGCTTCGCCGCCAGCTCGGCCGAGGTCGGGGTGGCGTTCAGCGCGGTGATGCTTACGACCGGCCCGATCTGGGCCAAGCCCATCTGGGGCACCTGGTGGACCTGGGATGCCCGCCTTACGCTCACGCTGTTCCTCTTCTTCCTCTTCATAGGCTACCTGGCGCTCCGCGCGTCGGTGCACGACAAGGCCGAGCGAGCCCGCTTCAGCGCCGTCGTGGGCATTCTGGGGATGCTGTTGGTGCCGTTCATTCACCTGAGCGTCTACCTGTTCCGCACCCTCCACCCGCAGCCGGTGGTGCTCAAGCCCAGCGCGCCGTCGCTGCCGCCCGAGATGCTGCGCACCCTGCTGATCTCGATGCTGGTGTTCACCATGCTGTACGTGGGGCTGGTGACGCTGCGCTACGGGCTGGGGCTGGCCGAAGAGGCCCGCGAGGAGGCCGCCGATGCTGCAGGCTGAGCCGCCGCACAACGTGGGCTACATGGTGGCGGCGTACATCGTCGCGCCCGTGATTCTGGTGGGCTATCTGATTTCCCTGATCCGACGGGCGCGACGGACGGAAGGACGGTAGGACGGAAAGACGGAAGGACCAGCACACCGCTCTCTTCCCGGTGTGCTGGTCCTTCCGTCTTT